>JACMOG010000790.1 GCA_014378125.1 Vitreoscilla sp.
CCGGGTTGGCGATCACGTTGGCCCAGGGGGCGGGCGTGCGCACGCCGGTGGGCGGCGCGATCACGTACTCGGTGCCCTCCTTGCCGTAGCCGCCGTAGCCGTTGAACAGCGTGAGGTCGCCGGTGGACACGCGCTGCGCCGGCGTGGTCTCGGGCCGCGCGGAGCGCGAGGGAACGAATGCCACGTGGCGCCGCTCGGGCCCGGAGTTGGGCCGGCCCTGCGCCTTCGGCGCCGTGCGCCGCTCGGTGCGCAGCCGGCGGTTGAGCTGCTCGGCCAGCGAGCCCTGGCGGTCGCTGAGCACGGCGCGCGCCACCGACAGCAGCAGGATGCGGTCTTCCTGCGGGATCTGGTCCGCGTGGCGCAAGAAGATGCCGCCCGGGCGATCGACCACGTGGGCCTCCACGCCGGCGGCGATCAGGCCCATGATCTGTTCGTGCAGGCGCTGGCGATAGACGTCGCGCTCCTCGTTCCAGATCACCAGGTCGACGGCCAGGCCCTTCAGGCGCCACCACGCGTGCGCCATCACCAGCTGGCGCACCAGCTCGAGGTTGGACACGTCGGAGATCTGCACCAGCACGATGGGCAGGTCGCCCGAGATCGCGTAGCCCCACAGCCCCGACTGGCCGCGCCGGTTCTGCCGGATGATGGACGGATCGGCGCGCAGCGCGCCCTGGCTGAACAGCACCGCGCCGGCCAGGCGCGCGTACATCTGCGCGTCGGCCTCGCTGGCGTTGAGCTGGCGCAGCAGCACCTGGCTGTGTGTCCAGGCGAGCTCGAACACGCGCTCGGCGAGGCGGCGGTCGCGGTACTTCTCGATCAGCGCCAGGCAGTCGGCGCGCTGGTCGCCCACGCCCACCACCAGGTCGACGATCACGGTCTGGTCAGGCTGCAGCGTGATCGTGCAGCGGCTGGCGGCCACCGGGTCGACCACCGAGCCCTGCGAGTTGGACAGCGGCGAGTCGTCGAACATGGCGGCCGGCGCCCGCAGGCTGCCGCCGCGGCCGATGAAGCGCGCGCGGTCGGTCTCGTGCGTCACCGGCGACACGTTGCCGGTGCCGCGCGGCGCGTGCACCGCCATCAGGTGGAACATCCACGGCGACGGATCCTTCTCGGCGCGCGGACGGCGGTTGGCCAGCAACGCGGGCAGGCCGTCGACGATCTCGGTCTGCACGAACAGCTTGCCGAAGGCCGGATGCTGCACGTCGGCCGCCGGTGTCATCAGCACCACCTCGCAGTAGCTGGTGACCTCGATGGTGCGCACGCGGCGCGTGGTGTTCTTGATGCGAACGCGGCGCAGCTCGATCGCGTCCTCGGGCGACACGGCGATCTCGGTGTGCGTGTCGATGCCGGAGTCGCGGCGCCGGAACTCGGCGCGGCCCTCGGTGAAGATGGCCTGGTAGTCGGTAGTCTTGCGGCCGGTGGGCTGGAACGACGTGGACCAGTACTCGCCGCTGTCGACGTCGCGCAGGTAGGCGAAGCTGCCCCATTCGTCGCGCGTGGCGTCCTCGCGCCAACGCGTGACGGCCATGTCCTTGTAGCGGCTGTAGCCGCCGCCGGCCTGCGTCACCATCACGTGGTAGCTGCCGTTGGACAGCAGCTGCACTTCGGGCGTGGCGGTGAACGGGTCGGTGAACAGGCGCAGCGGGGTCTCGGTGGTGGCCGATACCGAGCGCGGCGCCGAAGGCTCCATCGTGGGTTCGGCCACGATGGGCATCACGTCCTTGGGCACGCGTTCGTGCAGCAGCATCAGCGTGGCCTGCACGCTGCGGTCCGACGCGAAGTGGTGCTGCATCCGCGAGTGGCCCAGGGCCTGCTCGATGGCCAGCAGGCTCATGCCCTGGTGGTGGGCCATGAACGAACGCACGACGGCCTTGGTCTGGCCGCGCGGCACGCGCATGGGGGTGTAGTCGACCGCCTCGTAGAAGCCGAACTCGCCGGCGGCACCCAGCGCGGCCAGGCGCTGCAGGTTGGCGCACGCGGCCACCGGCTCGACGATGGTGGCCATGGCCGTGGCGTAGGGCGCGATCACCAGCTCGTCGCCCAGGCCGCGCTTCAAGCCGAGTCCCGGCACGCCGAAGGCGCGGTACTGGTAGTTGAGCGCGGTGTCGGTGGCGTTGTAGCCCGACTCCGAGATGCCCCAGGGCACGCCGCGCTCGCGACCGTAGTCGATCTGGCGCGCCACCGCGGCGCGGCAGGTCTGGTCGGGCAGCGTCTGCTCGAAGTTGGGCATGATCAGCGGCGGCATCAGGTACTCGAACATCCAGCCGCTCCACGACATCAGCACCGGAATGCCGTCGTGGGCCGTCAGCAACCGGCCCAGCGCGAACCAGCTCTCCTGCGGCAACTGGCCGCGCGCGATGGCCGTGAAGGTGCCCAGCCGCGCCTCGGAGGCGAGCAGGTCATAGTGGCCCGGGTCGAGCACGCGCTCGTCGACGTTGTAGCCGATGGCCATCAGGTGGCGCCGGTCGTCGTACATGAACAGCTGTTCCTGCTCGCTGAGGGCGTCCACCCGGCGCGCCAGGTCCTCGATGCGCTCGACGAAGATGCGCGCCTGGCCGATGCCCAGCGAGGCCAGCACGGCCAGCGTGGGTAGCGGCGCCTTGGCGGCGACGTCGAGCGCGGCCGGCGAGGCGTCGGGGGCCAACGGCAGCGCCAGGCCGCCGAGCGCCACGAGTTCGTCGCGGCCGGCCTCGCACTGCGCCACCAGCAGGCGGGCCCAGCGCAGGGCCTCGCCCGTGTCTTCATCGGAACTGTTGTCCAGGTGCGCGGCGTCGTTCGACAGCGCGGCCTCCACGTCGACCAGCAGCTCGCGGGACATCGTCTCGAACGATTCGAGCACGGGGGTCAGGGCGGGCGCCGAGGTGGGCATGTGGGCGCAGGCCGCCGCCACCCGCTTGTCGGCGCGGTCCAACGCGGCCAGGTGCGTGCCCGCGGGCAGGCTCTCGCGCACGAGGCCCAGAAGGTCGGCGATGCCCAGGCACCAGTGCGGCGAGAACGGCGCCTCCGACGGCAGGGCCAGCAGCGCCATGCGCAGCGTCATCAGCTGCGCGACGAGGTTGCCGCTGTCCACCGTGGAGATGTAGCGCGGCGCCAGCGGCAGCAGCGACTGGGTGTCGTACCAGTTGTAGAAATGGCCGCGGTGGCGCTCCAGCTGCTCCATCGTGGTGACGGTGGCGGCAATGCGGGTGAGCGTCTGGTCCAGCGTGATGAAGCCGGAGTCGCGCGCCGTGAGGTTGGCCAGCAGCGAGAAGCCGATGTTGGTGGGCGACGTGCGGTGGGCCACTCGGGCCACCGGGTGCAACTGCACGTTGTCGGGCGGCAGGTGGTTGTCCTCGGCGCCGACGAAGGTCTCGAAGAACGCCCACGTGCGGCGCGCGACGCGGCGCAGAAACTTGCGCTGCGTGGCGTTGAGCTCGCTGCGCGGCAGCGCCAGCGGACGGTCGGCCCACCACACCACCAGCGGCGAGAAGAACCACAGCAGCAGCAGCGGCGCGGCGGCCGGCAGCGACCATGGCCGCACGTGGGAGAGCAGGGCGGCGATGGCCAGCGCCGCGGTGGGGCCGGCCCACAGCGCGCGGATGTTGTCCTGCAGCGCGGCCATCGTGCCGGGCGCGTGGCCCTGGCGGATGTCGGCCGACGCCACCCATTCCAGCAGGCGGCGTCCGCGCACCATGCGCCAGATCGTGCGCGCGATCGCGTCGAGCGTGGCCACGGCCTCGGTGGGCAGGCAGGCGAGCGTGTGCACCAGCTGCATCATCTGCAGCGCCAGCGGCATCAGGCGCTTGGGCGACGGCGACGCCGTCATCCAGTTGATGGGCGCGCGCGCCAGGCCCATCACGTGGGCGGCGAAGGGCACGATGCCCACGATCACGATGATGCGCACCGTCCACATGAAGGGCTCGGGCAGGCGGGCCCAGCCCAGCACGGCCAGGGCGATGAGCGCCGCGGGCACGAGGCTGCGGCGCAGGTTGTCGAACAGCTTCCACTTCGACAGCGCCGACAGCGGATTGCGCGGCGCGCCGGGCAGGGCGTGCAAGCGCCGGCGTAGCCAGCCGATCAGCTGCCAGTCGCCGCGCACCCAGCGGTGGCGGCGCGCCATGTCGGCGCTGTAGCGCGAGGGCGTGTCCTCCAGCAGCTGCACGTCGCTCAGCAGGCCCGAGCGCGCATAGCAGCCTTCGATCAGGTCGTGGCTGAGGATGCGGTTGTCGGGCATGCTGTCCTGCGTGGCGCGCTCGAATGCGTCCACGTCGTAGATGCCCTTGCCGACGAACGAGCCTTCGCCCAGCAGGTCTTGATAGACGTCGGACACGGCACGCGTGTACGGATCGATGCCCGGCTCGCCGCCGAACATGCGGGCGTAGCCCGAGCGGCCCACGCTGGGCAGGTTCAGCCCCACGCGCGGCTGCAGGATGCCATAGCCCTCGACGACGACATCCTTCTTCACGCCAGCGCCGAAGCGCGGGCGGTTGAGCGGGTGGGCCATGGCCGAGACCATCTCCGAGGCCGACTCGCGCGGCAGCTGCGTGTCGGAGTCGAGCGTGATGACGTAGCGCACGCCTTGCAGCGAGAGCGTGTCGCCCACGATGCGCGAGAAGGCGTTCTCGGCGTCCAGCCGATTGCGCAGCAGCGCGTTGAGATCGGCCAGCTTTCCACGCTTGCGTTCGCGGCCCATCCAGGCGTTCTCTGCGGCGTTCCAGCGGCGCGGGCGATGCAGCAGCAGGAAGGGCGCGGGGCGTTGCTGGTTGCCGTCGGGCTCGGAATAGCGGCGATTGAGCGCGGCGATGCGCGTCTCGGCGTAGTCGACGAGGTCGGCGTCCTCGGGCAGCGTCTCCGACTTGGCGTCGCGCAGGTCGGTCAGCAGCGCGAACTGCAGTTGGGGGTCGCGGTTGGCCAGGAAGCGCACCTCCAGCGCGTCGACCAGGGTGTCGACGTCGGCGTGGCGCCCCAGCAGCGTGGGCACGGCCACCAGCGTGCGCGAGCGCGGCTCGATGCCGTCCTTGTAGTCCAGGCGCGGCAAGGCCTCGGGCGTCACGCTGAGCGTCACGATCCAGTTGACCAGCGACAGCGCCAGCTGGCTGGTGGCCAGCATCAGCAACAGCACGAGGACGATGCCCTTGGGCGACCACAGGTGCAGGTCGAGCTCGTGCGCGGCCTGCTGGATCGGGCCCAGCGACATCAGCATCGCGAACGCCACGATGCCGCCCACGTAGGCGGGCAGCGGAGAATGGTTGGCCCGGTGCAGGAAGCCCGTGCGGCGCGCGTTCATGCCGCTCTCGAGGGCGGGGCGGCCGTTGCCGACGAGGTAGTAGCCCACGTGGGCCTCGCGCTCGTCGCGCTCGCCGGTGGCCGCGGCGTGCGCCAGGCGCGCCGCCGCCTCACCGGCCATCGCAACGGCCTTGTGGGCCACGGCGGGCTCGTCGACGTTGCCGGCGCGCGCGACGCTCTCCACCGCGTGGCGGTAGGTGTCGCGGGTGCCGAAGTCCATGCGGCCGTACACGCCGATGGGATCCTCGCGCAGGATCTGCTCCACGCTGCTGAGGGTCTCGACGAACTCCGGCCAGTGCGTGGCGCCCAGCAGCCGCAGGCTGCCGATGCTGTTGGACACCGACACCTGGCTGGCGGCCTGCTTCTGGCTCTCCAGGTGCACCAGGTGCTCGATGGTCTCGCTGGCGTCGGCCAGGCGCTGCTCCATCCACGTGAGCGGCAGCGCCAGCGACGCGCCCTGGCCCTGCAGGCGGCGCGCGAACTCGGCCACGAACGCGCTGGTCATCGCGGGATTGGAGCGTGCCATGTCGGCGATCACCAGGATCAGGTCGCTGGGGCGCTCCTCGGCGGCCTGCAGCATGCGCGACGCCCAGGTCTCCGCCAGGTCGCGCTCGTCCAGCGCCGTGGCCACGCGCACGGCCACGCGGCGCAGGTTCTCGATGAGCGCCAGGCGCAGCATGATGGGGAACGCCCACAGCTCTCCCAGCTTCAGCGGCTGGCCCGTCTGGTAGGCAGCGACGAAGCGGCTCAGCGTGCCGCGGCTCAGGCGGCCGTCGGCGTGGGCGATGGCTTCCAGCGCGAGATCGTAGACGCGGGGCAGGGTGCCGTCGCGCGCCTGGGAGGCCTCGGACAGACGCGGCAATTCCTTGCTGTAGCCCGGCGGCAGGTGACGCCGCGCTGTGCGGATCTCCTCGTCGATGAGGTACATGTTGTCCAGCAGCCATTCGGAGGCCGGAGTCACCGGACGATCCTTGGCCACGGCCTGGCGCAGTTGGCGGGCGACCGTCTCCAGCACGCGCTCGTTGGACGCCAGGCGCGCCAGCAGGCGGTCGGGACGATGCGTCTGCGCGAGCCGGTGGCGGCCGGCCAGCAGCTTGCCGTGCGCCACCATCTGGTCGCTGCTGAACAGCGCCGCGCGCAGCGGCTCTTCCTCCTCTTGTTCGCTGCCCGTCCTGGCGTCCCAGGCGTGCTCGCGGGCCCAGTCGGCGACCTGTGCGAACACGGTACGGAAGGAGCGATCGGATCCCGTCATCAGCAATTTTCCTCTGGGTCCGAAACGGCCCGGCAAGCGCGCCTGGGGCAAGCGGTGAGCCCGACCGTGGGCGACGATCACCGGTGCTTGCTCGGCAGGGTGCAGCGGGCCCACGGTAACAGGGGTAAACGTTGCGGCAAGTGCGCCGGCACACCCCTTGCCGTGGCGGGGGCATCCACCCGGGTGCTGCGCGCGCCCGGATCCCGCCCTTCCACCGGATAGATGCCATGTCCCTCGCCGCCCACTCCGCTCCCTGCGACAGTCCCTGCGCCGACGCGCTGGACAGGTTGTCCCTCGGCCACGAACAGACCCGCGCCCTCGCCGACGAGTGCCGACGCTTCGCTCGCCACGTGCGCTGCGATCCGGCGATGCAGGAGGTGGCCGAGGCTCTGTGCCGCGCGATCCATCGCATGGCCGCGCTGGAGGAGGAGCTTTTCTTCCCGGCGGCGCGCGCCGCGCTCGAGGCGTCATCCCTCGTGGACCTGGCCGAACTGGAACATGCGACGGCGCGCCAGATCATCCGCCAGCTGCAGCGGGCCGATCCGAACGAGCCGCGCTACGAGGCGCTGGTGCTGGCGTTGACCGAATGCGTCGAGCGCCACGCGCGCCATGAGCAGGCGCAGCTGTTCCCCCGCCTGCGCGAATCGGGACTCGACATGCACGCGCTGGGAGAGCAACTCGAGCAGCGCCTGGCACTGCACGACGACGAGATGTTCCAGGTGGAGGAGCGCCGTCGGCTCGAGCGGGCCGCGGCGCATTGACCTGCCTGCGGAGGGCCGTCCGTCCTACGGCCGTTGGGCACAACCGTTGCCGCGTCTGTCCTGCCAGCCCGAAGACGCGAATGCGCCCGAGGGCATCCGAACCAGACGCCTTCGGCGTCCCAACGATCCCAGGAGTCCACACCATGTCCCCGATGCACAAGTCCATCACCGCCCTCGCGGCATCCGCTCTTCTGGCCACCGTCGGCTTCGCCACGGCCCAGTCCACCGACGGCACCGTCACCAACGCCGACGGCACCACCTCCACCACGACGACCACGGTCGATACCGCCACGCAAGTGATCCCGGCGCAACCAACGGGCGTGATCGAGCTGGCCAAGCCCAGGAACACCGTCACGCCGACCACGAAGCAGGCCGACGGTCCGATGGGCATGGAAAACAACCTGATGACCACCGGCGTCATCGGCGGCATCGTCCGCCCGAGCATCGGCG
>JACMOG010000791.1 GCA_014378125.1 Vitreoscilla sp.
ACGAAGCGGCCGTTGCGCAGCACCGTGATGCGGTCGGAGATGGCGTACACCTGGTCCAGGAAATGGGTGACGAACAGGATCGCCAGGCCCGACTCGCGCAGGCCGCGCAGCACGGTGAACAGGCTCTCCACCTCGCTGTCGTCCAGGCTGGAGGTGGGCTCGTCCAGGATCAGCACCTTGGCGTCCACGCTCAGCGCGCGGGCGATGGCCACCAGCTGCTGCACCGCCACTGGCAGCGAGCCGAGGGTGGCGGCGGGATCGATGTCGAGATGCAGGCGCGCGAGCAGGGCGCGCGTCTCGCGCAGCATGCGCGGGCCGTCGATGGCCTTCAGGCCGGCCCAGCCGCGGCGCGGGTAGCGGCCGGCGAAGATGTTCTCGGCCACCGTCAGGTTGGGGCAGAGGTTCACCTCCTGGTACACCGTGCTGATGCCCAGGTGCTGCGAGGCCAGCGGCGAGTCCGGCGCGATGGCCTGGCCGTCCAGCGCGAGCGAACCCGCGTCGGCTCGCACGACGCCGGTGAGCACCTTGATGAGCGTGCTCTTGCCAGCGCCGTTCTGCCCCATCAGGGCGTGCACCTCGCCGGCGCGCAGGTGCAGCTGCACGCCTTCGAGTACGGACACGGCGCCGAAGCGCTTGTCGATTCCGGAGGCGATCAGCACAGGTCAGTACTTGCGGCTCGGGAGTGCGGCAGCGGCCTGGGCCTGCGTGTAGACCGTTTCGTTGGTCAGGATGCGCTTGGGGATGCTCTTGCCGGCGACCACGTCCTTGGCGGCCTGCATCAGCTGCGGGCCCAGCAGCGGGTTGCACTCGACGACCACGTTCTGCTTGCCCGCGGCCATGGCCTCGAACGCGCCCTTGGTGCCGTCGATGGAGATCACCACGATGTCCACGCCCGGCTTCAGGCCGGCTTCCTCGATGGCCTGGATCGCGCCGAGGGCCATGTCGTCGTTGTGCGCGTAGAGCACGTTGATGTTCTTGCCCTCGGCCTTGAGGAACGCCTCCATCACTTCCTTGCCCTTGGCCAGCGTGAAGTCACCCGTTTGCGAGCGGATGATCTTCATGCGCGGGTCGGTGCCGATGACGTCGGCGAAGCCCTTCTTGCGGTCGATGGCCGGGGCCGAGCCCACGGTGCCTTGAAGCTCGACGATGTTGATCGGGCCCGGCTTGCCCTTCTCGAACTCCTCGAGCCAGCGGCCGGCGCGCTTGCCTTCCTCGATGAAGTCGGAGCCCATGAACGTGACGTACAGGCTGGTGTCCTTCGAATCGACCGCGCGGTCGGTGAGGATCACGGGGATGTGCGCGGCCTTGGCCTCCTGCAGCACGGTGTCCCAGCCCGATTCGACCACCGGCGACAGGCCGATGACGTCCACCTTCTGCGCGATGAAGGAGCGGATGGCCTTGATCTGGTTCTCCTGCTTCTGCTGGGCGTCGGAGAACTTCAGGTCGACGCCGGCGTCCTTGGCCGCGCTCTTGATCGAGTCGGTGTTGGCCGTGCGCCAGGCGCTCTCGGCGCCGACCTGGGCGAAGCCCAGCGTGATCTTCTTCTGCGCGAGCGCGATCGAGGGGGTGGCGAAGGCCGCGGCCACAAGGCTCGCGATCAGGATTGCGCGTCGTTGGGTGCTCATGTCTTGTGTCTCCTGTCGTTCGTTAGCCGCCGTGAACGAGGCGGTCCCTGACGATGTCATGCACTGCCAGTGGCCCGGATGCTAGGCAGCTGTGCGATATCCGGCAAATCGTTTTCTGGCACGAATCCATATCGGTTTCGATATGCCTGAATACGAAAGCGCATGCCTGTCGTCAGGACGCCAGAATAACCAGGGTGAACACCTACGACATCAGCACCGATCCGAAAGCATCCGGATCCGTACGGCGTCGCACGGCCGCTCGCTTAGACTGCCGGCTTCCCGTTTTCCCGCGAGCCGCCATGTCCAACGATGCCTCCCGCGACCCGCTCGCCAACGTCCTGGGCGCCGACGCCGACCACGTGGTCATGGAGCGCGGATTCTCGCTCGCCTTCGTGGGCGCCAACGGCCACGTGCGGCTGGTGCAGTTCCGGCTGAGCAAGAAGGGCTTCTCCACCGACCACGCGGCCGACGCCACCGAGTTCGCCGCCATGCTCGACGAGTTCATCGCCGTCGTGCCGCGCCAGCTCCAGGAGCGCTGGAACAGCGCCATCGCCATGCGTGCCGCCTTCGACGGCGAGGGCGAGTTGATCGAGCGCCTCTACGAGGTCGGCAGCCTGGTTCGCTGCGACCAGGTGGACCCGGCGAGCCCCGCCGGCCGCCTGGTGAAGGAAGACGAACAGGTCGACGCCCGCGAGCTGCTGGTGCGCGCCTCGGCGCGGCTGGTGGAGAACTGGGGCGTGTTCGAGCGCGAGGCGCCCGACGCCCGCGAGGCCCACCTCCGCCAATGGATAGCCGGCGCCTGACCCCGATCCTCAGAACGTGCCCGGATACGCCCCGCCATCGATCAACACGTTCTGCCCCGTGATGTAGGCGGCGTGCACGCTGCACAGGAACGCGCACGTCGCCCCGAACTCGTCCGGCTCGCCGAAGCGCCCGGCCGGAATCGCCGCCCGCCGCTGCTGCATCGCTTGCTCCACGTCGATCCCCGCCTTCGCCGCCCGCGGCGCGAACGTGCTCAGCAGCCGATCCGTGGCGAACGCCCCCGGCAACAGGTTGTTGATCGTCACGCCCTTTGCAGCGACTTCGCGCGCCACCCCCGCGACGAACCCGGTCAGCCCCGACCGCGCCCCGTTCGACAGGCTCAACATGGCGATCGGCGCCTTCACCGATGAGCTGGTGATGTTGACGATGCGTCCCCAGCCGCGCTCGCCCATGCCGTCCACCACGGCCTGGATCAGCGCGATGGGCGTGAGCATGTTGGCCTCGACGGCCTTCAGCCAGGCCGCGTGGTCGAAGTCGCGGAAGTTGCCCGTGGGCGGCCCGCCGGCATTGGTCACCACGATGTCGTAGGCCGCCGGCTGCTGCCAGCGAAGCTGGCGCGCCGCGTCCAGCGCCAGCGCGCGGCCGTCGGGCGTGGTGATGTCGGCGGCGATCTCGATCACCATCACGCCGGTCTCCTGCCGGATGGCGGCCGCGGTGGCGGCCAGCGTGTCGGCCGTGCGCGCCACCAGCACCAGGTCGACGCCTTCGCGCGCGAGCGCCAACGCGCAGCCGCGCCCGAGGCCCTTGCTCGACGCGCACACCAGGGCGGCCTTGCCGCGGAGTCCGAGATCCATGTCCGTTCCTTGAGAAGGTGAGGGCGCATCGTACGGCGTGGTCGATGTCCGCGCCCGCCCTCACGAAACCCTCACGACTCCCACACCCCCGTGCGCTCGATCGACGCCTAGATTCCACCTCGAGCAAGGCGATCTCGCATCGCCGATCCGACAGGGCCCCGGCTCGCGGCCCATCACGACATCAAGGGGTATTCATCATGAACGGACAGCAGTTGAACGGACGCGTCGCGTCGCGCAAGTGGATGGTGGCGGTGGTTGCGGCGACGCTGGCGTCGCTGGGCGCGGGGCAGGCGATGGCCGGCTGCGGGCTGGGCGGCGGCGGCGGTCATTCGCCGCAGGGTTGGCACACGCCGGGCGGCGACTCGTCGTGGCACGATTCGATCATCGGGCTCTGGAAGGTGACGTTCACGTCGGACGGCACGGCGTATCCGGGGGCGATCCCGGCGGGCGTGGAGTTCGACTTCGGAACGGTGCAGTGGCATCCCGACGGCACCGAGATCATGGTGTCGGGCGGCCGGGCACCCAGCACCGGCGACGTCTGCATGGGCGTGTGGAAGAGGATCGGCGCGCGCACCTTCAAGCTCAACCACCTCGCCCTGGGATGGGCCAGCAGCGATTCGCCGCCGCCCTTCGGCCCGGTGTCACCGGCCGTGTTCCTCGGGCCGAGCATGATTCGCCAGATCATCACGCTGAACCCATCGGGCAACAGCTACGAAGGGCCGTTCACGATCGACCAGTACGCGGCGGACGGCACGACGCTGCTGGAGCACATCGGCGGCATCATCAGGGGCACGCGGATGACGGCGGACTGAGGGCGCGCCGTCCCACGCGGGGTCAGAGTGCCGGCTTGCCCAGATGCGCTCGCAGCCGGCGATCGAGTTCCTGCGCCGCGCCGCGCGGCAGCGGCGCGATGGTGACGACCAGCCGCGGATCCTCCAGCGTGTCCCCGATCAGCACGTTCTGCCGAACCTGGAGCAGGAACGGGATCAACGCCTTCATCTTTTCAGCGAACGATTCGCTGCTGCGGTAGATCCGGTACACCGTGCCCGAAGGCCGCTCCGTGCGAGTCACTCGCATGGGCAATCCATCGAGGAGGCCGTCGACAGGATCGTCGGGGTGGGGAGGCGTCTGCGCATGCTGGATTCCGGCATCAAAGACGGGATTTACGGGGCAGCGCGTGGCGCGGATGCGCGGCGGCGTGACGGAAGTCGCGTTGTGCCGGTCATGCTAAAGTGCCGCCGTCCTTAGGGGAGTAGCCACCTCCACCCGCCTCCCGGGTGAAGAGCACCGATCAACATGCTTGCCGCCCCATCGCGGCATGGTCGGTGCGGCCCGCAGCGCGGGCTTGGCAAGACCTTTGGCGTTGTGTCCTCGACCCGGGGCTGGGGAGGACGCGGCGTCATTGGTTAAACGAATCCGGCCCCGTGGAAATCCAGCTTTGAACGCCAGACACCTGAACGTGCCGACGTCTCCCGCGCGCACACGCGGCTCCCTCGTCAAGACGGGAGCACCGCAATGATCCTCACCCTCGCATTGCTCCTCGGCTCCGCCGTGGTCATCTATCTCGCCTGCGAGTACTTCGTCAACGGCGTCGAGTGGGTCGGCGAGCGCTTCGGCGTGTCGCAGACGGCGGTGGGCACGGTGCTCGCCGCGTTCGGCACGGCGCTGCCCGAGAGCGTGGTCACGCTGGTGGCCGTGGTGTTCGGCAAGACCGAGGCGCAGAAGGACATCGGGGTGGGGGCCGCGCTGGGCGGGCCGCTGGCGTTGTCGACGCTGGCCTACGCGGTGGTCGGCGCGATGTTCCTGCTGGATCGCTCACGCCACCAGAAGAAGATCGCGTCGGAGTTCAGCACGTCGCGTCTCGCGCACGACCAGGCGTGGTTTTTGGGCGTGTTCGTGTTCAAGGTGGCGCTCGGGCTGGTGGCGTTCGCGTGGAAGCCTTGGCTGGGCTGGGTGTTCCTCGCCGCCTACGGCGTCTATGTCTGGCGCGAACTGAAGAGCGAAGGCCTGGAGATCGACAACTGCGAGGGCTTCGAGCGCGAGGCGCTCAAGTTGCGGCCGCACACCGACCACCCGTCCACGGCCTGGGCCGTGCTGCAGACGGGCGGCGCGCTGGTGGTGATCTTCTTCGCGTCGCAGTTGTTCGTGCATCAGCTGGAAGCCGTGGGGCCATGGCTGGGGTTGTCGCCGCAGCTGGTGGCCTTGCTGCTGAGCCCGATCGCGACCGAATTGCCCGAGGTCCTCAACGCGGTGATCTGGGTGCGGCAGGGCAAGACGTCGCTGGCGCTCGGCAACATCAGCGGCGCGATGATGATCCAGGCGACAGTGCCGAGCGCGCTGGGGCTGTTCTTCACGCCGTGGCTGTTGAGTCCGGCGCTGCTGTGGGGCGCGGCGGTGACGATGGTGGCGATCGTCGTCATGCTGATGCTGCTGTGGCGCCATGCGTTGACCGCGAAGCGGCTATTCGCGATGGCGGCGTTGTATGGCGCGTTTGCCGTCGGCGTGGCCGTGCGGTTTTACTGAGGCCACGGGCGCGCGTGGATCCTGCGACTTCGCGCAGGATGACAAACAAGCGGTTGCCGTTCGCACAGTCGCAGGATGACAAACAAGCGGTTGCCGTTCGCACAGTCGCAGGATGACAAAGAAGCGGTCATCCTGCGCGCAGTCGCAGGATCCACTCACGCTCATGTTCACGCCGACGCGGCCGCACGGTGGCCTTCCTGCCTTCGAGCAGCCCCTTGCCGTCGAGTCCCAGCGTTCGCCCCTTGCACACGATGTGGTCGAACCAGGCCTTCAGCGCGGCGGGCACGTTGTAGTTGTAGACGGGCGTTCGAGGCGGTGGCGGCCGGCACGCGCGCGGGGCTCGAGCCCGAGCTGGCGCTGGCCATCGATCCGCTGGTGCCCACCGGGCCGCTCATCGCGAGCCTGCGCGCGCTTGACGACACCTTTCCCGACCTGCCGGTCACGTTCTCCACCGAAGGCTTGGGCGGCTCGCTGCGGCGGCTGCGGGCGCAGTCGGCGGCCCTGGGCATCTGCGTGCTGTTGCCCGTGGTGCCTGACGGCGTGGCGGCGTTTCAGTTGATGCGCGTGCCGCTGCAGGCGGTGGTCGCCCGCGACCATCCGCTGGCGAGCCTGCAAAGGCCTCTCGAACGAGCCGACCTGGCGCCGTACGTGCAACTGGTGTTGTCCGACCCGGTGGATGCGGGCAGCCAGAACTAGGGCGTGGCGGGCGCCGGGTTGTGGCGCTCCGTCGACCTGGGACGCCGGCCCGACTTCCTGCTCGCCGGCTACGGCTGGTGCCGCATGCCGCTGCATCTGGTCGAGGCGC
>JACMOG010000792.1 GCA_014378125.1 Vitreoscilla sp.
GCGCTTGCCTGCGTACCCTGCATCCGAGGAACTGATCTGGTTCATCGTGCTTGCTCCTTCCAGGTCATAACGCGCGGGTGGTGAACTCGGTGGCCCTGTTCAGGCCTTCCCTATCGGTATCACGCGCCAAGCTGGTATGACATCGGCCGGCTCGACAACCGAACACACCGCAAGTTGTTGATCGTCGATGGTGCCGTCGGATTCACCGGCGGCGTTGGAATCGCGCCGGAGTGGACTGGCCACTCGCAGGATCCCGAGCATTGGCGTGACAGCCATTTCAAGGTGGAGGGACCCGTCGTCGGCCAGATGCAAGCGGTGTTCCTGGCCGGCGAACAGGTCGTGCATCTGTTCGGATCACAGCTTTGAGCGCGGCGTCAGCTTGTCGAGCGGGCACGCGGCCTCCTTGCGTTCGCATTTACGCCGATACATTCGAGTCCAATAGGCGAGACGCCCGAGGCTCTCGAGCCTCGCCATCAAGAGCTCGAAGTACGCGCGCTTCACCGACTTCTTGTCCATTCGCTTGACCGCTTTCTTCTCGCGCCTGGTCATGGCGCAACCGATGCACAGGCCATCGTCGTCGAACTTGCAGATGCCCACGCAAGGCGTTGGAGCCTTCGCCCAAGTCTTTGTCACCGGAACTCCCTATAGATTGGACTCGAAACGCCATCGAAACAGGTTGCCGACGCGTTCGGGGGGATGAGCAAGAGACGGGCCGACGGGGGGAACAGCCTTTGCTGGCTGTCCCCACAACCAACGAGGACCCCATGGATTCCATCAATCGCAACCAGCCTGAGAACAACCGGTCAGATCTGTCTGGCCAAGATGCCGTCGACCGCGTTCGCCAAGCCGTCAAGAAGAACGAGACCTGCTTCTTTTGCACTGGCGTCAGCACTGGCGGCTCCCAGGCGACTCGCCCGATGTCCGCGCTGCAAGTCGACGATGCAGGCAAACTCTGGTTCTTGAGCGCGTCGGACAGTCACAAGAACGCGGAGATCGCCCAGAACGCGTTGGTATGGCTGTTCTTCCAGGGCTCGGAGCATTCCGGCTTCGTCACCCTGCATGGGCGTGCTGCCGTCACGCGAGACCAGGCCAAGATCAAGGAGCTGTGGAGCCCGATCATGAAGACCTGGTTTACCGATGGCGAGCATGATCCGCGCATCACGGCGATCGCGGTCGACCCGCTGTCGGGCTACTACTGGGACAACAAGCACGGTGACATGGTGGCTGGCGCGAAGATGGCGATCGGGGCCGCGATCGGCAAGACGCTCGACGACTCCATCGAGGGCGAGTTGAGCTTTTGAGGGCAGCGTGATGCGCGCGGTGACCGCCTTTGGATCGGTCGCCCGTGCATCCGCAGCGCCCTGCGGTACGTAGGCTGAAAAGCACTTGAAGAAAGCGCGTTTCATGCCCGACGTTCCACACGGAGATTCGGAGTCCGACAGTTTCACGTCCTCTCTCGACGACATGCTCGAGCGCGTGAGCGCTGCAACACGCGCTGAACAGGAGGCTCGCGAGAATGAGTTGCGCACGCCGGAGACGCGCACGGCGCGCACATTCACCGAACCAGCTGTAACGCCTGCTGCCGCCCAGGCTGCGGCTGCGGCGCGCACCGGGGCGCGGGCCGATGCCACCACCCTGCTCGACGTCAACGTCTTCGGCATTCGACAGCGGGCGTGGAGCGTCGTCGGAGTGGTCGCCTTGGGCGCTGTCGTGGCATGGACGGCCCTGCGGTTCGGTACGCCGCCAGGGGTGCAATTGACGCTCGAGAACTTGCCGCCGACCGCCGCCGGTTCGCCGTCGTCGGCGCCAGCAACGCCAGCAGCTCCCGCGCCGGTCGCTGTCGCGTCGATGGCGACGCCGAACATCGCGCCCGCGATCCTGCCGGCGATCGCCAACGACGCGGATGCGTCGACCGAGGCGATCATGCTTGAGCAGCTGCGGGCGGGAAGCGCGACGAGCGCCGCCACCGAGGCACCCTTGTTCGCGATCGCGCGCTACGACAGCCTGCCGGCCGCGTCGCAGGCCTGGCGAGTCCTGGTTCCGCTCGCCGTCGAAGAGGTCTACGCGCTGGTGCCGGCGACGTCCCGCCTGCGCGAGCTGGATGACCTGCGCGGACGCCGAATCAACATCGGGGTGGCAGCAAGTCCACGCGCGCGGTCGGCGGAGGCGCTCTACCGCACGCTGTTCGGGCAGCCCGTGCCGCCGTCGCCGCTGCGCGCGGCGCCGAAAGAAGTCGCCCTGCCGGCGCTGCTGCATGGCGAGGGCCTCGACGCCATGCTGCTGTTCGACGGCCAGCCTTCGTCCTGGCTCGCCGCGTTGCCGGTCGAGACACGGCTGCGGCTGAAGGTGCTGCGATTCGATCCGACCCGCTCGAGCGGGCAGCGTGCACTGCAGTCCTACCTCTCCGCCCGCGTCGACCCGCCGCTCGTCGGCGAGCCTGCACCGGTGCCCACGCTCGGCGAGGTCACGTTTCTGGTCGCCTCGCGAACAACGGCCGCCTCGCCCGAGCTCGTGCGCCGCTTGTGCGAGCGGTTGCCGGCATTGCAGGCCGACGGCCACCCCAAGTGGAAGGAAATCGACCCGGCGGTTCAACTGCCGCTGCAGCTTCCGCCCTCACCGGAAATCGCGTCGGCCTTGCAAGCCTGTGAAACCTCCCGTCGTTCTTCCACCCCTTCATCAGGAGCCCTGTCATCATGAGACGACTGCCTTGCCCTCTCGCCGCCACGATCATGCTCGCATGGACGCATTCGGTGTTCGCCCAGCAAGCCGCTGCGCCCGGCGCTGCCGTGCAACCGGTGGTCGTGCATGCCACCGCCCACTTCGAGTTCGACCGCACCACGGTGCTGCCGGTCGACCAGCAGTCGCTGCTGGCCGAAGTGGCGACGCTGAAGGACGTGACGAGGCGCACCGTCTCGGCCGGGGGCTACGCCGACAGCGTCGGCAGCGCCGCCTACAACCAGCGGCTGTCGGCCAGGCGCGCGCACGCAGTGCGCGCCTTCCTGCTCGGCAAGGGACTCGATCCGCACATGGTGCAGGCGCAGGGCAAGGGGTCCGTCGACCCCGTAGCTGACAACGCGACCGCCGACGGGCGCGCCCAGAATCGCCGCACCGAACTCACCTTCAGCGGCGTCCGCACGGTCACCGCAGTGCGCTGACACGGGCCGCGCTGGATGCCGGCCTGCGGCTACTTCAACGATTGCTGTAGCTGACGAGCCATCTGAAGGTGGCCGTCGATGATCCGGGCAGAAGAGGCCGCGAAGCGGCGCAGGTTTTCATCCGATCCCTTTGCAGCATAGCCACGCGCCATGGTCAGCGCGCTGGTGAGTGCCAGCATCTGTTGACGACCGTATTCGTTGTCGAACTCCGCCCCGCGCAAGCTCTGCAGGCTTGCAAGGAAGCGCGACTGGTCGCCGCCCACATGCGCATTGGGCGGCTTCAATCCCGCGGCCTTGGCCGCATCACGAAGCGTGCGCGCCGAGTTCTCATGCTCGGTGAGCATGCGCTGCGCGAAGGCGCGTACCTGCGGGTGACGACTTTGCGCCAAGCCCGTCTGGGCCGCGGCCAGCTCGTAGCCATCCGACTCGGCCATCGACGCAGCGAATTCCTCCGGCTTGGGAGTCTGTGGGCCTTCATTCAGCATCACGGATTCCCCTGCCCGCCGCCGGCGCCGTAGATATTGCCCGTCGTGTAGCTGCCGTCGTCCTCCGCCAGCCGCACGTAGATGCCGGCCAGCTCGGCGGGCTGGCCCGGTCGGCCGAGCGGCGCGGTGGCGCCGAACGTGACGACCTTGCCCTCGCTGGCGCCCCCCGAGATCTGCAGCGGCGTCCAGACCGGTCCGGGCGCGACGCCGTTGACGCGAATGCCCTTGGGCCCGAGCTGCTTGGCCAGCGATTTCACGTA
>JACMOG010000793.1 GCA_014378125.1 Vitreoscilla sp.
CTGGTCGCCGTCGGACGACACCAGCGCCGTGCTCACGTGGGAGCACGAAGACCTCAACGAGCGTCCGCGCCCGACCTGGGACGTGGGTGGCCCCGGCACGTGGGTCGACCCGCGGCATACGCCGCTGGCCAACGACGTGGTGGGCGGCAAGGAGTCGCGCCTGTTCAACGGCATGAACCTGCGCGTCGAGCACGAGCTCAGCGACAAGATCCTGTTCACCTCCACCACGGGATGGCGCCACTTCAACTCCGTCAATCTCGAGGACAACGACGGCACCGCCAACCCCGCGACGACCCTGGCCACCGGCAACTTCGAGAAGAGCACCACGTTCGAGCAGGAGTTCCGCCTGAACGGCAAGAGCAGGATGGCCGACTGGCTGGTGGGCGCGAGCTTCGCCAATGAACACTCCGCGCAGACCAGCCGCATCGACACCAACACCACCACGCTCGACCCGGTGCTGCAGCAGGTGCTCCTGGGCGAGGGCATCGACCTGGGCGCGCCGCCGCTGGCGGTGCTGAGCGGCATCGGCCAGATGGCCGGCATTCCCGACTTCAACCTGTTGGGCCAGGACTGGAAGGAAGGCATCCAGAACACGTTGAGCGCGCACTCCGAGGCGTTGATGGCCGACGTCATCTGGCATGTGGCCGACAAGATGAACGTGACCACCGGCGTGCGCTTCACGCAGGACACGAAGAAGTTCAGCTGGTACAACCCGCTGCGCTCGGCCCCGGGCCTCGACGCCGGGCTCTCCGCGCTGTCGCCAGACTTCTTCAATGCGTTGGTCGATTCCGGCGCGATCGATCCCGTGCAGGCGGCCGGGCTCACCCAGCTGGCGCAGGGGCTGCAGCAGACCAACATCGAGTTCAACAATCCCGATTGGGCAGCCGCCCCGGCCTACAAGAGCAAGACCTGGCACAACACCAGCCCTCGCCTGGTCGTCGACTACCAGTTGACGCCCGAGACGATGGTCTACGGCTCGGTCACGCGCGGCTACCAGGCCGGCGGCTTCAACTCGGTGAGCACGAGCGCGCAGGCCAACAACGGCACCTTCGACCCTGAGACCATCACCAGCTACGAGCTCGGGGCCAAGGGCCGGATCCCGGGCGCCGGCTTGACGTACAGCGCCGCGCTGTTCCACTACGTGTTCAAGAACCTGCAGTCGATCTCGCTGAACCAGTCGGACACCGTCGCGTTCTACAACATCACGGTCAGCGACGTCGAGGCCACGGGCCTCGATGGCGAGCTGTCGTGGCAGGTGGCGTCCCCGGTGCGGCTGTTCGCCAACGGCGAGTGGATCGACCAGAAGTACAGGGGCCAGAAGAACGTGTCGCAAGACCAGCCCGACCTCACCGGCCAGCCCTACGGCACGCCCAACCTGTCGCTGGCCGCGGGCATCGACGTCACGCTGGCGCTGGCCGGCGGCAAGGCCGAATGGTCGCTGCAGGGCAGCCATAGAGGCGCCACGCGTTGCAACGACGCCTCGGCCGCGCAGGGCAGTTGCCTGACCACGTCGGCGTTCAAGGTGGGCGAGGCCCGCGAC
>JACMOG010000794.1 GCA_014378125.1 Vitreoscilla sp.
GAGGGGCTGATCGTGGTCGCCACGGTGGCGTTCGGTATGGGCATCGACAAGGCCAACCTGCGCTTCGTGGCCCACCTCGTCCTGCCCAAGAACATCGAGGGCTATTACCAGGAAACCGGCCGCGCCGGCCGCGACGGCGCGGCCGCCGACGCCTGGATGGCCTACGGCCTGGCCGACGTCGTCAACCAGCGCCGCATGATCGACGAGAGCCCGGCCGGCGAAGAATTCAAGAAGCAGCAGCGCGCCAAGCTCGACGCGCTGCTGGCGCTGGCCGAGGCGCACGACTGCCGGCGCGTGCGCCTGCTGGCCTATTTCGGCGAGCACAGCACGGCGTGCGGCAACTGCGACAACTGCCTCAACCCGCCGGCCACCTGGGACGCCACCGAGGCGGCGCGCATGGCGCTGTCCACCGTGTACCGGTTTCGCCAGCACTCGGGGCTCAGCTTCGGCGCGGGGCACCTCATCGACGTCCTGCGCGGCAAGGTCACCGACAAGACCACGCAGCACGGCCACGGCACGCTGTCCACGTTCGGCATCGGCGCCAAGTGGTCGGAGCAGCAGTGGCGCGGCGTCATCCGCCAGCTGCTGTCGCTGGGACACCTGCAGTCCGAGGGCGAGTTCACCACGCTCGTGCTCGCCGACAGCGCGCGCGCCGTGCTCAAGGGCGAGGTGCCCGTCACGCTGCGCGAACATCGCGAATCGCCCAAGGGATCGGGCCGCACGCGGCGCTCCAGCAGCAGCGGCGGCGGCTCCAGCGGGCGCAGCACGGCGGCGCCCATCAAGCTCGACGCCGACGGCGACGCGCGCTTCTCGGCCCTGCGCGCCTGGCGCTCCGAGGTGGCGCGCGAGCACAACCTGCCGGCCTACATCGTGTTCAACGACGCCACGCTGGCGCAGATGGCGCTCACCGCGCCGGGCACGCTCGACGAACTGTCGGGCATCAGCGGCGTCGGCGCCAAGAAGCTCGAGGCCTACGGGCGCGAGATCCTGCGGGTGCTGGCGGGTTGATCCAGGCCGCCCGCGCGAAGGCGTTCGCGCCCTTCGTCCCGCTGCTGTTCGTCGTCCTCTGGAGCACCGGCTTCATCGGCGCCAAGCTCGGTCTGCCCGATTGCGGGCCGCTCACGCTGCTGACCCTGCGCTACGTGGCGGTGCTGCTGGTGATGGGCGCGGTGGCCCTCGTCACGCGCGCGCCGTGGCCCGCCGCGCCGGCGCAGTGGCTGCACATCGGGGTGTCGGGGCTGCTGGTGCACGCGGTCTATCTCGGCGGCGTGTTCACCGCCATCCGGCTGGGGCTGCCGGCGGGCGTCACGGCGCTGGTGGTGGGACTGCAGCCGGTACTCACGGCCCTGGGCGCCGGCCTGTTCCTGCGCGAGCGCGTGCGTGCCGCGCAATGGGCCGGCCTCGCGCTGGGCCTGGTCGGCGTGGTGCTGGTGGTGGCGCACAAGGTGGCCGGCAGCGGCGGGCCCGCGGCCGCGGCGCTGCTGGTGCCCGCCGTCGTCGCGCTGCTGGGCATCACCGCGGGCACGCTGTACCAGAAGCGCTTCTGTCCCCGCTTCGACCTGCGCACCGGCTCGGTGATCCAGTTCCTGCCCTGCCTCGTCGTCACGGCGCTGGCGGCCTGGCGCACCGAGACGATGGCGGTGCACTGGACGCCCGCGTTCGCCTTCGCGCTGGCCTGGCTGGTGCTGGTGCTGTCGGTGGGCGCGGTCAGCCTGCTCAACACGCTCATCCGCAGCGGCAGCGCGGTCAACGTCGCCAGCCTGTTCTACCTGACGCCGCCCACCACCGCGCTGATCGCGTGGGCGATGTTCGGCGAGACGCTCACCGGACTCGCGCTCGCCGGCATGGGGCTGGCGGTGGCGGGCGTCTGGCTCGCGCGCAAATAGCTAGTTCGAGTACTGGTCGCGCTCGTCGCGCGCCTTCAGCAGCTTGGGCGTGATCTCCACGGTGGTGACGGTGTCCGACACCCACACCATGCCGTCCTGGATCGTGATCTGCCAGGCCATCGTGCGCGCCACCATCTTGCCCAGCGCCTGCGACGCTTCAGGATCGATAGCCCACACCTCCACCTTCGGCGCGCGGTTGAGCTTGCCCACAAGGGCGGCCCACCAGATGGGCGTGCTGGCGATGTAGCTGTACACGGTCACCTTCTCGGCGCGGCTGCTGGCCTTGGCCAGCCGGCGGTCGTCGGGCTGGCCCACCTCGATCCAGTGGATCACCTGGCCCGTGAGGTCGACCTGCCAGAGATCGGGCTCGTCGACGTCCCACAGGCTCTTGGCCAGCACCAGGTCGCCCTTCTCGCGGTCGGCCGGCACGTTCAGCGCATACGCCAGCACGCGCATCAGCATGCGCTCGTCGGTCTCCGACGGGTGGCGGGCGATGGTGAGCTCGTGGTCGCCGTAGATGTTGCGGTCCATGTCGGCGAGTTGCAGACGGACCTTGT
Organism: Vitreoscilla sp.; assembly: GCA_014378125.1. The sequence goes on from JACMOG010000794.1 coordinate 2,444, forward strand.
GAATCGTTGCTTTGAGGGCCATGCCCCCATTGTCGGCGAAGGGGCCGACGGAGGGGCGGGACCCCGAACGGGCCTGGCCCCTCTACAGGGAGGCGTCCCCGCAAAGCACCAGCGCCCGCCCCCGCATGTCGAACTGGATCGAGACGGTGAAGCACATGCGCGAGCCCTGCAGCGTCATGTACGGACGCGTCACCTGGGCGATGTTGGGCGACGCCTCGGCGCCGCGGAAGTAGGCGCGGCGCGACCAGCGGGCCTGGCGCGTGTCGTGCAGCGGCGCGAAGCGCTCGACGCTCCGCAACTGCAGGTGCGACAACTCGTCGCGGAACGCGTTGCCCACGACCTGGCGGCCCTGCCTGTCGAGCAGGTAGCACATGTCCGAGCCGGGCTGCGACAGGAAGCGGCGGCAGGCCTCGTCCATGGACGCGCCCCCGGCCAACAGCACGCTGGCCAGCTCGATGGACTGCTTGTACGGCGACATCTGCTCCTGCCAGACCCGGTCGTCGCTGGCCGACTGCTGGTCGAAGCGATCCCAGGCCGCGCCGAGCGCATGCAGGCCCGCGCCGGCGGCCAGCACGGGCGCGGGGCGCCCGAAGTGGTAGCCCTGCACGAAGTCGACGTCGCAGCGCAGCGCCGTGTAGGCGCCCTCATCCGTCTCGATACCCTCCATCAGCACGAGGCAGCCGCACTCGTGCAGCAGCGAGACCATCTGCGAGGCGATGCGGCGCGCATGGGCGTCCACCTCGGCACCCGCCACCACGCTGCGATCGAGCTTGACGATCTCGGGCCGCAGCCGGAACACGCGGTCGAAGTTGGAGTGCCCCGCGCCGAAGTCGTCCAGCGACACGAGACACCCCAGCTCGCGCAGCTCGTCGATGCGCCGGTCGAAGTCGGCGTCGTCGGGCAGCGACGACTCGAGCACCTCGATGACCACCTGGCCGGGGCGCAGGCCGTGCGCGTCCAGCGCGTCGGCGATCTCGCGGATCACCGGACCCGACGCGGACGCGAGCGAGCGCGGGTGCACGTTGAGGAACAGCCATTCGTCGGCGTCCTTGCCGGCATACGCGGCCAGGTGCTGCAGCAGCGAGGCGCGATCCAGGCCCACGCGGGCGTCGTCGCCGTCGAAGCGGGCGAACAGCTCCATCGGCGGCACCGCGGCGCCGGTGTCGAGCGAGGCGGCGCGCAGCAACGCCTCGTGTCCCACGGCGCGGTGGTGCGTGAGGCTGTAGATCGGCTGGAAGTGCGAGGCGAGACGATAGCCGGCGTGCTCGGGCGTGACCAGCGCCGTGGCGGGCGAACCGGCCGCGTGCACGGACGCCGGCGCTGGCGCGTCGGCGATCGGGTCGGGCGCGACGGTGATGGAAGGCTGTGGAACCATGGGGGGCAGGACGGTAACAACGTGGCGGCCGCTCGTGGCAGCCGTCGCGCGGGGAGGCACGAAGGTTTCTCGCATGCGAGAAATCGGCCGAAGACAGTCCGAATCCCTCGGATCGACATCGATGGTGCCAAGTTGAGCACAATTGGCGCGCCCTGGGCGGTCGGGTGACGCCACGGCGTGCGGAAGTTCGCGAACCCTGGCGCCAATGCAACGACTATCGGTCCTGCATGCGCATGAGGGTATTGATGCTGGTGGCCGATTCCAGCAGTCGCGGCAGCAGGCGCTTGCGCATCTGGTCGGGCGGCATGCGCTGGTCCTGCGCGCTCACGTTGATGGCCGCCACCACGCGGCCGGCGCGGTTGACGATGGGCGCGGCCATCGACACCAGCCCTTCCTCCAGTTCGCCATGCACCAGCGCATGGCCTTCGCGACGCACGCCATCGAGCAACGCCATCAACGCGTCGACGTCCGTCACCGTTCGCGCGGTGCGCGCCACCAGCGGCGCCCGCGCGAGACGCGCGCGCCGCTCGTTCTCCGGCAGGCCGGCCAGCAGCACGCGGCCCATCGCCGTGCAGTAGGCGGGCAGGCGGCTGCCCGGGCCCAGGCTGGTCGCCAAGATCTTCTTGGCCGGCACGCGCAGCACGTAGACGATGTCCTCGCCATCGAGCACGGCGGCCGACGACGACTCGTGGATGTCCTGCACCAGTTCCTCCATCACCGGCTGGGCCAGGTGCCAGACGGGCTGCGAGCTGAGGTAGGCGAAGCCCAGCTCCATCACGCGCGGGGTGAGCCGGAACTGCCGTCCTTCGGACTCCACGTAGCCCAGTTGCTGCAGCGTCAGCAGGATGCGCCGCGCGCCGGCCCGCGTGAGCCCGCTGCGCCCGGCGGCGCCGGTGAGCGTCTGCGTGGGGGCGTCGGCGCCGAAGCTGCGCAGCACGGCCAGGCCGCGGGCGAACGACTGCACGAAGGCGTCGCCGGGGCGCGTGACGGCAGGAACGAGGGGTGCGTCGGACATGGAGCGATTCTCCCTCGCGCAGGATGACGGCATGCGGCGGTGCCTCCGGTCACACCCGTGACACTTGGCAACGTCGATTGACGCCTCCCGCGGCCGATGCGTAAATCAACGAGCCTGCGCCGCCTTCCCGGCGCCGCGGGCCGCACGCCACTGCCCGTTCCTTCGCCCAGCGAGTCCGCCGCGCCATGCCATTTCGCCGCTTGAAGCACGTCCCGTCCGCCGCCTTGTCGCTCGCCTTGTCGGCGCTGCTCACCGCCTGCGGCGGCGGAACCCCCAAGGGCGACACCCCGCCCGTGCCGCCGGCCACCACCTACACGGCCACAGCCGGCGTGGCGCAGAAGGGGCCGCTGGCCATCGGCTCGGCCGTCACCGCGCGCGAGCTGGGGCTCAACCTCTCGGCCACCGGCAACCTCTACACGTACGCCACCACCTCGGCCACCGGCGCGTTCACGCCCGACGCCCCGTTCGGGTCGGCGCTGCTGTCCGTCACCGCCACGGGTGGCTACACCGACGAGGTCACCGGCCTGGCGTCCGACGGCCCCGTCACGCTGAAGTCGTACGCCAACCTGGGCAGCGAGACGGTGCTCGACGTCAACGTGCTCACCACGCTTGCGTATACCCGCATCAACACGCTGCTCAACGCCAGCACCACCGGCCTGTCGTTCGCGGATGCGCGCGCGCAGGCGGAACGCGAAGTGCTGGCGACCTTCGGCATCGTGCTGGCCACGTCGCCCGGCGCGTTCGGCTCGCTCGACGCAAGCGCCGCCACCGACGGCGGACACCTCCTGGCCGCGCTTTCCAGCGTCATCGTGCAGGGGCGCACTTCGGCGCAGGTGAACGCGCTGCTCGACAACCTGCAGGCGGACATCGGGGCCAACGGCACGAACATCAGCAGCTCCAACAGGTACGCGCTCGCGCTCGGCGCGCACGCCCTCCACCTCGCCGTCGTGGCGGCGCACCTCGCCGCCATGTACGGCACCCCCTTCGACGCCAACGCGCTCGCGCAGTGGGTCGACCAGGACGGCGACGGCGTGATCGGCCGCAACGAGTTCCGCATCGACGATGCCACGTCCACGTCCACTTTCGCGCTGCCCGCCGAACTGGTGGCGGCGCGCGCCGGCGCGAGCGTGTCGCTCACCTCGGGCGCGCTCGTCGTCAACGGCGCCGTGGTCGCCCAGCCCGCCACGCTGCACGCCGGCGACACCGTCGCCATCGCGGCGCCTGCATCGCTGGCCGACGGCGCGCTCAAGGTCTATCTGCAGACCGGCAGCACGCCCATCGCGCGGGTGACCTTCGTCAAGGGCCTGGCCTCGATCACCATCACGCCCACCACCGGCACGTTGCCGCTGGGCATCTCGCAACGCTTCGTGGCCAACGGCACCTACGCCGACGGCCACAGCGCCGACGTCAGCGACTCGGTGACGTGGACGTCCAGCGCACCCGCGGTGGCCGACATCGGCGCGGCCACCGGCCTGGCCGATGCGTTGACATCGGGCAGCACCACGCTCACCGCCACGTCGGGCAGCGTCAGCGGCACGCTGTCGCTCACCACCATCGCGGCCACCCTCCAGTCCATGGTCATCGCGCCGGCCACGCTGCAGACCGGCGTGGGCATCACTCGCCGCTTCGAGGCCACCGGCATGTTCTCCGACGGCAGCACCGCCGACGTCACCGCCAGCGCCCACTGGACGACGCAGGCGTCGGGTATCGCATCGGTGCGCGACGGCGCGGCCAGCGGGCTCGCGCTGGGCTCCACCGGCACCACGGCCACCCTCGGCACGGTGCCGGCCGCCGCC
>JACMOG010000795.1 GCA_014378125.1 Vitreoscilla sp.
GCCGTGCGCGAGAACGCGCTGTCCAACCCGGCGCGCATCACCGAGACGATGTACCGCAATTACCTCGATGCCCTGGGTCGCGGCTGGGTGGCCGAGCTCGACGGTGAGATCATCGGCTTTTCGTACGCCGACCGCACCGACGCGTCGATCTGGGCGTTGTTCGTCGACCCGGCGCGCGAGGGCCTGGGCGCCGGCAGCCGGTTGCTTCGCCTGGCGGTGGACTGGCTGTTCGAGATCGGCAACGACGAGGTGCGGCTGGGCACGCAGGCGGATACGCGGGCAGATCGCTTCTACGCCGCGCAGGGGTGGACGCGCGAGGGCATGCGTGACGCCATCGAGGTGGGGTACCGGCTGCGCCGGACCCCTTGAAGACAACCAAAGAGGAGAGAGAACATGGCAGGACGTTTTTCCCGCAGCTGGAGCCTGGCCAACGCCAGCTGGCAGGTGCTGAAGCAGGACACGCAGTTGCTGGTGTTCCCGCTCGTCTCGACGATCGCCGCGGTGGTGGTGGCCGGCGCCTTCGCGCTGGGCGGGCTCGGGATGTGGTCGTACGACGGCCTGTCGAGGCTGTCGGGCGAGCGGCTGCCCATGGAGTTCTACGTGCTGGGCTTCGCGTTCTACGTGTGCCTGTACTTCGTGATCTTCTTCTGCAATGCCGCGCTCGTGGGCGCGGCGATGCTGCGCTTCGACGGTGGCATTCCCACCGTGGGCGACGGCTTCCGCATCGCCGCGGCGCGGTCGGGCCGCATCCTCGGCTACGCGTTGATCGCCGCCACGGTGGGCATGGTGCTGCGCGCCATCCAGGAGCGCGTCGGCTTCCTGGGCCGCTTCGTGGTGGGCCTGCTGGGCGTGGGCTGGACGGTCGCCACGTTCATGGTGGTGCCGGTGCTGGTGAGCCGTGACGTGGGCCCGATCGACGCGGTCAAGGAAAGTGCCGGGCTTCTGAAGAAGACCTGGGGCGAGAACGTGATCGGCAAGGCCGGACTGGGCCTGGCCTTCCTGGTCGTCTACCTGGGCCTGGCCGTGGCCGTCGTCGCGTTGCTGGGTGGCGCCGTGGCGCTGGGCAACACGCCACTGGTGGTGACGGTCGCCGGGTTGGCGGTGGTGGCGCTGATGCTGGTCGCGCTCGCGCATGCGGCGCTCACGGGCATCTACTCGGCCGCGTTGTACCGCTACGCCACCACCGGATCGGGCGGGGCGGGGTTCGATTCGAGCGTGTTGCAGGCGGCGTTCGCGCGCAAGTAACGCATCGTCTTCAATAGGCCGGCCCGCCGATCGGCCGCGTCCGGTCTTCCTCGAACTGCTCAGCCCCTTCCACCGCCAGCAGCCACGGCTCGCGCCGCTTGATCCACAGCTCGTAGCCGGGCACGAACGGCGTGGGCGCCTGCGACAGCGCGCCCAGCTTGATCTCCGCCTCGCGCTCGTCCACGGAGAACAGGCGCGAGCCGCAGCGCGGGCAGAACTGCCGGCCTTCGAACTCGGCGGTCTCGCCCGTGCGTTCGAACTGCGCGGCCGGCCAAATGCCATAGAAGGTGAACGCGGAGCCGCTCTCCTGGCGGCAGTCGGTGCAATGGCAGATGCCCACGCGGTCGGGCTCGCCGCGAAGCGCGAAGCGCACCTGTGCGCAGCGGCACTGGCCTGTGTAGATGTGCATGGCGGGTCTCCTGGCGGTCACGAGCGCGGCATGCGGCGTGCCGCCCGCGCCGGGGCGCTGGTGGAGTCTCGCACGATCAGCTCGTGCGGTAGCACGCGCTGCACCGCCGCGATGGTGCGCGTGCCCGGCGTGCCCTGCACGGTGGGCGTGCCGATCAGCAGGTCGACGGCCGCGCGTGCCATCGCCACCGTGGGCTGGCGCATCGTGGTGAGTGGCGGCCACACCAGGCCGCTGGCGGGCGAATCGTCGAAGCCGGCGATGGCCAGGTCGTCGGGGATCGCCAGCCCCTGGCGCTGGGCGGCGGCCAGCACGCCCAGGGCCATGTCGTCGTTGCTGGCGAACACGGCGGTGGGATGGTGGCGCAGCTTGAGCAACTGGTGGGTGGCGGCCACGCCCGATGCGAACTGGAAGTCGCCGTCGATCACCAGCTCGGGCGCGATGTCCACGCGCGCCGCCTTCATCGCCTTGACGAAGCCCTGCTCGCGCAGCGCCGACGCGGCCTGGTCGGCGGCACCGCGGATGAACGCGATGCGGCGATGGCCCAGGCTCAGCAGCAGGTTGGTGATCTCCTCGGCCGCGTGCACGTCGTCCATGCGCACGCTGGGCATGTCCTTGCGCTGGCGCGCGGGCGATACGAGCACCGTGCGCGTGCCGCTGTCGTGCAGCGCCTTGAGCACGTGTGGGTTGTCGCACAGCGGCGGCGTCAGGATCATGCCGTCGGGCCGCAGCGTGGACACCATCCGGTGCACCTGCTCGCCCAGGTCGTGCGCGTCGTTGTTCATCGACTCCACCACCAGGTGGTAGCCCGCCTCGCGACAGCGCATCGTGGCGCCCTGCTGCACGCCCGAGACGAAGGCCGCGCTGGGGTCGAAGTACAGCAGGCCGATGAGGAACGAGCGCGCGCCTGCCAGGCTGCGCGCCGACTGGCTGGGCCGGTAGCGCAGGTCGGTCATCACCTGCAGCACCTTGGCGCGGGTGTCGGGCCGCACGCCGGCCTCGTTGTTCATCACGCGCGAGACGGTCTTGATCGACACGCCGGCCACCTCGGCCACGTCGCTGATGGTGGTGGAGGCGGCCGGCGGCGTGGCCGATGGCGTGCGGGGGGTCGCCATCAGGCGGCGCTCCGTTCGGGCGTACCGGTCGGCACGGCGCCGCGCGCGCACATCGCCTCCACCAGCGCGCGGTGGTCGGGCAGGTCGGCCGCCGCGCGGCGCGCCACCTGGGCGATCATCGCGAACTCCAGGCGCGCCTCGGCCGCCCGCGGCCATGCGGGACGCGCGCGCGCCAGGTCGGTCGGATACCCCATGCCGTACAGAACGTACTGCCAGCTGGAGGGCGGGTACATCTCCAGGTCGGCGATGAAGTCGAGCCGGTGCGGCGGGCGGCAGCGCCAGCGCGCCAGCAGGTCGCGCAGCGTGGGCGTCCACGAGGCCGGGTCGGCGTTGTCGCGCCAGAACGCGGTGTCGTCGCGCCGCGTGAGCGCATAGTGCAGCTTGAGGAAGTCGACGATGCGCTCGAAGCGCGCGCGCATCTGCTCGTTGAACGCGTGGGCGACCGGCGCGAGGTTGCCGTCGGCGGGCAGCAGGAAGCCGATCAGGTAGGCGGCCGCCTCGATCAGGCCGATGCCCGAGCTCTCCAGCGGTTCCAGGAAGCCGGCCGACAGGCCCACGGCCACGCAGTTGCCGATCCACTGGGTCTCGCGGTAGCCCACGTCCAGCTTCAGCGCGCGCGGTGTCAACCCGTCGGCGGCCGGGCCGATGTAGCGGCGCAGCGTGCGCTCGGCGGCGGCGTCGTCGGCGTGGCGGCTCGAATAGACGTAGCCGATGCCGCGTCGGCGCTGCAGGCCGATGTCCCAGGTCCAGCCGGCCTCGTGGGCGGTCGAGATCGTGTACGACGGGATCGGCGTGTCGGACGCGGCGTAGGGAACCTGCATCGCCAGCGCGCGATCGACGAACAGCACGTCGTTCAACGGCTTGCGCTTCGCGCCCAGCGCATCGCCGATCAGCGCGGCGCGGAAGCCGGTGCAGTCCACGTACAGGTCGGCGCTGATGGCCCCGCGTTCGAGCGTGACGACGGCGGCGATGTGGCCGTCGTCCTCGCGCAGCTCGACGCGTTCCACCGTGGCGATCACGCGCTCCACGCCCAGCGACTGCGCGTGCGTGGCCAGCAGCGTGGCGAACTTGCCGGCGTCGAAGTGGTAGGCGTAGTTCATGGGCCCGAGCCAGTCGCCATCGCTGGCGCGCTTGGGCGCGCGAGCGGCGTCGGCCACGTGCTGCTGCATCGGCACCGCGTTGGCGAACGCCCGCGGCGCGCCGTCGGCCGCACCCGCCTCGCCCAGCAGCCAGTAAGGCATCAGCTCGGGCGCGCCGGGGCGCTGGCTGGGCGGGTTGAACGGATGGAAATAGCGCTCTCCGGCGCGCGTCCAGTCGACGAAATTCACGCCCTGCTTGAACGTGGCGTCGCACTCGCGCACGAAGCGCGCCTCGTCCAGGCCGATGGCGTTGAGCGTGCCGCGGATCGAGGGGAAGGTGCCTTCGCCCACGCCGATGATGCCGATGTCGCTGGACTCCACCAGCGTCACGCGGATGCCGCCCGCGGCCGTGCCCAGCGTGCGCGCAAGAAAAGCCGCGGTGAGCCAGCCGGCGGTGCCGCCGCCGACGACGAGGATGTGCTCGATGGGTTTCATGAGGCTTGTCTCCAGCGCGGTGGCGGCGTGTGCGCCCCGTCGTTTGTCGGTGCGCGGCGACGTCTCGGCATTTACCCGTAGACGCTCGCGGCGCTTCTTATAGGGAATCATAACGGCAAGAAGACAACGCTGTCATTTGATCGTTGACAGCGTTGTCATCGCTGGGCATCATGCGATCCATTCCAGGGCCGAAGATGACTGGAAACGCCGCACAGACGGCTGTAGCTGACCCACCAAAGAACTGGAGACAACGTGACTACTCGCGCTCAGACATCGCGGGGCTCGCTCGCGACCCCGATCCAACTGGCCATCCTGGCCATGCTCGCAGCGACGGCCTCGGCCCAGGCACAGACGGCCACGCCGTCGGCCGCCGCTGCCAGCGCCGCCGCCGCCGCGGACACCAACGTGTTGCAGGAGGTCACCGTGACGGCGACCAAGCGCACCACCACGTTGCAGACCACGCCGCTGGCCGTCACCGCGATCAACGCCGCGGAGCTCGACAAGGCCCACGTGCAGACGATCGCCGACATCGTCCACCTGGCGCCCAGCTTCCAGGCCACCACCGAAGGCGACCACGGCGTCATCACGATGACCCTGCGCGGCATCGGCAATGACAGCGCCAAGACCGAATACGCCGACCCGGAAGTGGCGCTATTCGTGGACGGCATCTACGCGCCGCGCGCCGAAGGCGCCGCCGCGCTGCTGTTCGACATGGAAGGCATCGAGGTGCTGCGCGGCCCACAGGGCACGCTGTACGGCCGCAACTCGACGGTGGGCGCCGTCAACATGAAGACGGCCAAGCCGGAGCTCTCCGGCAACTTCGGCAACCTCGAGGTGGGACTCGGCAGCTACGATCGCCTCGGCAGCCGCGCGGCTTTCAACTTCGTGCTGAGCGACACCTTCGCGCTGCGCGCGGCCTTCGTGCACGAACAGCACGATGGGTACGTCGATTACCAGGCCGCGCCGAAGATCTCGCTGGCCGACCAGCACGCCGCCGCCGACCCGTACATCGCCTCGTTCAACACGGCGCATCCGGAACACCCTATCGCCTTCCAGCCGATCGATCCAAATTCGTTCGTCACCACCGGCCCGAAGTACAACTCGCAGGACCAGAGCGCGGCCCGCCTGAGCTTCCTGTGGAAGCCTACGCACGACATCACCTGGAACGCGTCGTACGAAAAGTTCATCGATCGCGGCACGCCCGACATGAACCTGATGCAGACGCCGCGTCCCGGCGAGAAGTTCTGGTCGGCGCTGATCAACGTGGCACCCCAGCTGCATCGCGACGTCAACACCTTCCGCAGCCATGTCGACTGGAACCTCAGCGACTACCTGGCGCTGAACTACACCGCCGGGTATTCCGACTTCAAGGGCTCGAGCGACTTCGACCAGTCCGGCGGCGCCACGGTGCCCACCAGCTTCACCACCGGCGCCAAGGTGCAGGAAGACCGCACCAACTGGTCGCACTACAAGAACTACAGCCACGAACTGCAACTGCAGTCGGTGGGCAAGCACGATCTCGACTGGATCCTGGGCGTCTACTACGCGGCCGAGGACAACGGCATCCGCTTCGACATCCCCATCACCAACGGCACGCCGCAGGGCACCATCAACTGGCAAGGCTCGTTCGTGCAGCCCAAGGAGACGGTGCAGTCGGAGGCCGTGTTCGCGCAGGGCACGTGGAACGTGGGCGACAGCCTGCACCTGACGGCCGGCGCGCGCTTCACGTCGGACGACCGCAAGAATGAAGGCGGCATCGGCTGGGGCTGGGGCGGCACCACGATCGACGACGGCGTCCCGCAGCTGCGCATCGATCCGGGCAGCGACGCCGCCGCGCCGGGCTCGGGCTTCAACCCTGGGCACAATGACGGCCACTACACGGGCACGAAGGCCACGTGGCTGGGCCGCGCGAACTATGACATCAGCAAGACTGCCATGGTCTACGCCAGCGTGTCCACCGGCTACAAGTGGGGCGGCCTGCAGGACGGCGGTCGCCACTACGGGCAGGAGACGCTGACCAACTACGAGGTCGGCTCGAAGAACACGCTGCTCGGCGGCACGGTCAACTGGAACAACTCGCTGTACTACGAGGACTTCAAGGACTTCCAGTTCAGCGCCCCGGTGACCAACCCGGACGGTTCGCACACGCTGGCCACCGGCAACGTGCAGGGCGCCAAGGTGTACGGCGCGGAGACCGAACTCGCGGTCAACATCACGAAGGACGACCGCGTGCAGTTCTCGGCGGCCTACGAGCACACGCGCCTGGGCTACCTGCTGGCGGGCAGCAACGACTACTCGCTGCCCACCTGCCCCGATCCCACCATCTCGAGCTGCCTCGACGTGACCGGGCACGCGCTGCCGCACGCGCCCAAGGGTTCGTTGCAGGCGCAGTACGAGCACACGTTCCGATTCGCCAGCGGAGCCAAGGTGCAGCCGCGCGTCAACTTCCACTACGAGACGGGCAGCTGGCTGAGCGTGTTCAACCTGGGTGACGGCGACCGCCAGAAGGCCTACACCCGCACCGACCTGGGCCTGCGCTACTCGGCAGCCAAGGACTGGTACGTGGACGCGTTCGTGCAGAACGTGGAGGACGGCCGCATCAAGACCAACGCGCAGAACTCGTTCGGCGCCTGGCAGTCGCAGTACATGCCGCCGCGCACGTTCGGCATCAACGCGGGCTACGAGTTCTGATGCCCCGCGGCGCTCTCCGCACGGCGAGCGCCGCCTCTTCTCCGAAACCGGCCGCGTCGTGGGCGGCCGGTTCTTACAGGCTGCGACCGCCGTGTCGCAGCCCCTTTTCCAACACCATGTCCTCCATCCTCCGGGCGTTCCTGCTCGCGGCCGCTGCATTGTCCGGAACGGGCGCCAGCGTCGCCGCGACGACGATCACGCTGGCCACCTTTCCCGATCTCGACCGCGCCGCCAGGGCCGCGCTGCCCCGCTGGCATGCGGCGCATCCCGACATCGACGTGAAGATCGTCTCGCGGCAATACGCCGACCATCATGACGCGATGACGACCGCGCTGGCCACCGGCTCGGGCCTGCCCGACGTGATGGCCATCGATTTCAAGTACATCGGCAAGTTCAGCGGCTCGGGCGGGTTCGAGAACCTATACGTTGCCCCGTATGGCGCGGACGCGTTGCGGGCGGCGTTTCCCGCCTACACGCTCGCCCAGGCCAGCAACGCGCGGGGCGAGCTGAGCGCGCTGCCGGCCGACATCGGTCCCGGTACGCTGCTGTACCGCGCCGACCTCGTGGCCAAGGCCGGGCTCACCGAGGCCGACCTCACGAAGGACTGGCCCACGTTCATCGCCGCGGGCGTCAAGCTCAAGGCCGCCACCGGCGCCTGCCTGCTGGCCAGCAGCAGCGACATCGTCGACATCGTGCTGCGCTCCAACCTGCCGCCCGGCGAGGGCATCTATTTCGACCACGCGGGCAAGGTGCTGGTGGACGACGCCCGCTTCGTGCGCGCGTTCGAGCTGGGCCGCGCCGCGCACCTGGCCGGCATCGACGCGGGCACCACGATGTGGACCAACGAGTGGGTGGCGGGCTTTCGCTCCGGCCGCATCGCCGGCCAGATGATGGGCTCGTGGCTCGCCGGCCACCTGAAGAACTGGCTCGCGCCCGACACCGCCGGCAAATGGCGTTCGGCGCCGCTGCCCGGCGGCGTGTACGCGTCGTACGGCGGCTCGTTCTATGCGATTCCCAAGCGGGCTCAGCACAAGGCCGAGGCCTGGGCGTTCATCCGCTTCCTCACCACCGACCGCGAGACGCAGCTCGACTCGCTGCGCGAGTTCGGCAACTTCCCGTCGCTGCTCGCGGCACAGCAGGATCCGGTGGTGGCCGCGCCCATCGCCTTCCTGGGCGGCCAGCCGGCCGGCGTGCTTTGGCGCGAGACCGCCTTGAAGGTGCCTGCCATCCCCGTGGACAAGTACGACTCGATGGCCACCGATGCCGTCCGGTCCGAGTACCAGAACGTGATCGCCGACGGCAAGGACATCCACGCCGCCCTCGCCGATGCCAAGGACCTGATCGAACACCGTGCGCGTCGCTGAAGCCCTCTCCATGAACCCGAAGCTGCTTCGCAAGCTTGCCCCCTACGCCTTCATCGCGCCGTTCTTCGTGCTGTTCGGCGTGTTCGGGCTGTTCCCGCTGCTGTTCTCCATCTGGCTGTCGCTGCACCAGTGGGACGCCGCGTCGGGGCTGGCGGCGATGCACTGGGTGGGCCTGGAAAACTACCGCTACGCGATCACCGACCCGTGGTTCGTGAAGTCGCTGGGCAATACGCTGTGGTTCGCGGTGGCCTCGGGCGTGCCGCAGCACCTGGTGGCGCTGCCGCTGGCGTTCCTGATCCACATGACGCTCAAGCGCAGCCGCAACTTCGTGGTCGGCGCCTACTTCGTCCCCTATGTGACGTCGAGCGTGGCGATCGCGCTGATCTTCACCACGCTGTTCTCGAAGGACTTCGGCGTCATCAACGCGATGCTGCCCGGCCCGCCCATCGACTGGCTGGGCGACAAGTTCTGGGCCCGCATCACCATCGCCTTCGTCGTGTTCTGGCGCTACCTGGGCTGGAACGTGGTGCTGTACCTGTCGGCGCTGCAGGTGATCTCGGGCGACCTGTACGAGGCCGCCACGCTGGACGGCGCCTCGCGCTGGCAGCAGTTCCGCTACGTGGCCCTGCCGCTGCTCAAGCCGATGATGTTCTTCGCGATCACGCTCACGCTGATCGGCAACCTGCAGCTGTTCGAGGAGCCGTTCATCCTGATCCCGCCCGACTCGGGCGTGGCCACCAGCGTGATGACCACCGCCACGTTCATGTACCGCATGGCGTTCTCGGACGGCGACTTCGGCACCGCGTCAGCCGTCTCTTGGCTGCTGTTCTTCATCATCGCGGCGCTCACCTGGGGCAACGCGCGCCTGTTCGGCAAGGAAGGAGCGAGCGATGTCGCGCGCTGAAGCCCTGACGCCATCACGCGTGATCACGCTCCTGCTCGTTGCGGCCGGCGTCGTCCTGCTGGCCGCGCCGTTCTGGTTCACCTTCGTGTTCGCCACGCAGTCGCGCGCCGACATCTTCGCCACGCCGCCGCCGTTCTGGTTCGGCACGCACTTCCTGGACAACCTGCGGCTGCTGCTGGAGCGCCTGCCGTTCTGGCGCAACCTGGGCCTGAGCCTGTACGTGGCCACCATGACCACCGCGCTCAACCTGCTGCTGTGCGCGCTGGCCGGCTATGCGTTCGCGGTGCACGAGTTCGCCGGCAAGAAGGTGCTGTTCGCGCTGGTGGTGGGCTCCATGATGCTGCCGAGCTTCCTCAACATGATCCCCACCTTCATGGTGATGGACCAGCTCGGGTGGATCGACCAGCCGCGCGCGCTGTACGTGCCCGGCGCGGCCGGCGCGCTGGGCATCTTCCTGATGCGCCAGTACATCGGCTCGGCCATCCCACGCGACCTGATCGACGCCGCCCGCATGGACGGCAGCGGCGAGCTGCGCACGTTCTGGAGCGTGGTGATGCCGCTGTGCGGCCCCGCGCTCGGCACGCTGGGCCTGATCACCTTCATCAACGCCTGGAACAACTTCGTCGGGCCGCTGGTGGTGATGCGCAGCGTCGAGAACTACACCGTGCCGCTGGCGCTGCGCAGCATGCAGAGCCCCAACAACACCGAGTGGGGCGCGTTGATGGCCGGCAGCGCCATCGCGATGCTGCCGCTGCTCGTCGCCTTCGTCTTTTCCGCACGTCGCCTGGTCGCCGGCCTCACCGCCGGCGCCGTCAAGTGAATCCCCCCATGAGCTCCTCACAGTTTCCCTTTCCCACCCTGCCGGCCCACTTCACGCTGGGCGTGGCCACCAGCGCCGCGCAGATCGAAGGCAGCGCGCCCGGCGACGGCAAGGGCCCGTCGATCTGGGACGCGTTCTGCGCGACGCCCGGCAAGATCAAGGACGGCTCCAACATCGACGTGGCCTGCGACCACCTGCACCGCATGCCCGAGGACGTCGAGCGCATGACGTGGCTGGGCCTGGACGCCTACCGTTTCTCGTTCGCCTGGCCGCGCATGCAGCCGCTGGGGCAGGGCGCCTGGAACGAGACCGGCTTCGCGTTCTACGACCGGCTGATCGACACCCTGCTGGCCGCGGGCATCGCGCCGCACGCCACGCTGCACCACTGGGACCTGCCGCAGGCGCTGCAGGAATCCGTCGGTGGCTGGCAGTCGCGCGCGACCGCTGAACATTTCGCCGTCTACGCCGCCGAGATCGCGCGCCGCTTCGGCGATCGGCTGGCCTCCATCTCCACGCTCAACGAACCCTGGTGCGTGGCCACCCTCGGCTACGAGCGCGGCCAGTTCGCGCCGGGCCTCACCAGCCGCAAGGCCGCGATGCAGGTGTCGCACCACCTGCTGCTGGGCCACGGCCTGGCCATGCAGGCGATGCGCGAGGTGGCCTCGGCCGACCCGGCCGGGCGCCATCCGCAGCTGGGCATCGTGCTGAACCACACGCCGGCGTTCGCCGCCGAGAAGACGCCGTCCGACCTGCAGGCAGCGCGCACCGCCGACGGCCTCGACGTGCGCTGGTACATGGATCCGCTGTTCCGCGGCGCCTATCCGGCCGACGCGACCGACGACCTCGGCGACGACGCGCCGGTCGTCGAGCCCGGGGACTTCGCCGTCATCCGCCAGCCAATGGACTTCCTGGGCATCAACCTCTACACCCGCCTGTGGGTGAGCACGCGCGAGCCGAAGATTCCGGCGCCGGAACCGCATGGCGTCAACGACATGGGCTGGGAGATCGTGCCCGAGGTGCTGACGCAGCACCTGGTGCGCCTGACGCGCGACTACATGCCGCCGCCCATCCTCATCACCGAGAACGGCATGGCCAACGCCGACATCGTGACGGCCGACGGCGCGGTGGACGACACGCCGCGGGTGGCCTACGTGCAGGCGCACCTGGCCGCGGTGCAGAAGGCCATCGAGCTCGGTGCCGACGTGCGCGGCTATTTCTACTGGAGCCTGCTCGACAACTTCGAGTGGGACTCGGGCTACGCGAAGCGCTTCGGCCTGTTTCGCGTGGACTACGACACGCAGGCGCGCACGCCCAAGGCGAGCGCGCACTGGTACCGCGACTTCATCGCGAACCAGAAGCTTTCACGTACGGAGTAGGCGATGGCAGAACTTCAATTGCAGGGCCTGCGCCGCACCTACGGGAACGGCGTCAACGCGGTGGACGGCATCGACCTCACGGTGGCCGCGGGCGAGTTCATGGTGCTGGTGGGCCCGTCGGGCTGCGGCAAGTCGACGACGCTGCGCATGATCGCGGGGCTCGAGGACATGAGCGCCGGCCGCATGTTCATCGGCGGCGTCGACGTCACCGACGTGCCGCCGGCCGAGCGCGGCGTGGCCATGGTGTTCCAGAGCTACGCGCTCTATCCGCACATGACGGTGGCCGAGAACATGGGCTTCGCGCTGAAGATCGCGGGCCGCTCGAAGCGCGACATCGACGCCGCCGTGCGCCGCGCCGCCGAGTCGCTGCAGCTCGAGGCGCTGCTCGACCGCAAGCCGCGCGCGCTGTCCGGCGGACAACGCCAGCGGGTGGCCATCGGCCGCGCGATCGTGCGCGAGCCCAAGGTGTTTTTGTTCGACGAGC
>JACMOG010000796.1 GCA_014378125.1 Vitreoscilla sp.
AGAAGCCGAAACGGCGCGCCGGCCTCGGGCCCCAGCAGCCGCTGCAGGCCCACCAGCACGCGCCGCGACTCGCCCCTGACCACGCGCTTGTCGCCCCGTCGCCCCACCCGCAGCTGGTCCTTCCCGTCGTCCACCTGCAGCGTGGCCTGGCGCACGATGCGCACCAGCACGTCGCCCTGGTCGCGCAGCAGCCGGTCGAGGAACAGCAGCGACGAGCTGAACGTGATGCCCTGGCGCACCGCGTGGCGCAGCCGGTCGATGGAGCGCAGCGGATGCACGCGCGCGGTGATGGCCATGCGCGGGCCCACGTTGACCCACAGCGTCTCGATCTGCGACGGATCGAACGAGAACTCGAACGACACGTCGTTGACCACGGCCACCAGCGTGTCGCGCGCGTCCTCGATGCGCGTGGAGCGCGAGCCCTCGTGCAGGGCCTCGAAGAACTCGGGCGCGACGGCCAGGTTCTGCGCGATCCAGGGCTCGGCGCCGGCGTCGGTGAGGTTGAAGTGCAGCCAGAGGAAGTCGCCAGCGGGGGCCGACTCATCAGCCAGCCAGGCGAGCGCGCCCGCCAGGTCGGTGGCCGCGCCCGCGGCGCCACCGGCGAACAGGTAGCCGCAGATCAAGCCATTCGGGTCGGAGCCGTAGCGGATGTCCATGAATGCGGTGAGTGCCTTGCGTCGGGCATCGTCGGGCGTGCCGGAAGGCGCGGCAAACCTAGCATGCTCGCTCATTGGTGTGACCTCCCCGTGACGACCCGGCCGATGGCAGCTCGTGCCGTTACAGGCGCATGGCAAGATCGGCGGCATCGGCGCCTCGGCGCCTGCACCGGAAATCCTTGCGCATGAATGTTCTCCTCAGGGCGACGAGCGCCCTCCTCGCGACGGCGTGGTCGCTGTGCGCTGGCGCCGCCGACGCGCCCGCCGCGCCCACGCCCGCGCCCGCGCCCGCGCCCTCCGCCTCCGCGCCCGCTTTGGCTACCTCCGCGCCCGCGTTTGCCGCCTCCGCGCCGGCCAGGTGCGCCGCGCCGGGCACCGACCGCGCCGCCAACCAGGCCTGCGCCGTGGCCCTCGCCCGGCATGCCGAAGCCGAGCGCGTGGCCGGCCGCAACGACGCCGCGCTGGCCGCGTTCTCGCGTGCCGACGAGTTCACGCCGGAAGACCTGCGCTTCCTGATGGCGCGCGCGTCGATGTCGCTGAAGCTCGCCAACCAGATGACTCCCGCCGGGCTCGACACGGCCGCCAGGGCCGCGCCCGACGACCTCGGCCTGGCGATGCTGCACGCCGAGCTGTCGCTGGCCAAGAAGGACTACGCCACCAGCCTGGCCGACATCGACCGGGTGCTCGCGAAGCGACCGCAGGCCGGGATGGCCTGGGAGATGCGCGCCACCGTCGACGCCGCGCGTCCCGACTTCGCCGCCGCGCGCGCCGACGTGTGGCGGGCGCTGCAACTCGACCCGAAGTCGGCCACCTCGCTGCGCCTGCGCGGCATCGTGCGCAACAATGCCGGCGACTACGCCGGTGCGCTGGCCGACTACCAGGCGGCGCACGCCATCGTGCCGCGGCCGGACGACCCGTTCGTGATCGGCTCGACGCAGTTCCTGCAGCATCGGTTCGCCGATTCGGCCGCCACGCTGGCGCGGCGCGCGCCGCCGGCGCCCGAAGGCACTTATTGGACCGTGTGGCGCTACCTGGCGCTGGCTCGCCTGACGGGCGTCGAGCGCGCCAGCGGCGCCCTCGGGCCCGGCGCGGCGCCCGGCCAGGCGGTGGCGTGGCCGGTGCCGGTGATCGACTACCTGCACGGCACGCTGGACTCGAAGGCATTGCTCGATTTCGCGCAGAAGTCACAGGAAGCGCACGACCTGTCGCAGGTCTGCGAGGCCCACTTCTACATGGCCGAGGACGCGCTGCTGCGCCAGCGCGGCGACGCCATCGCGCTGTTCCGCCAGGCGGCCGCGGAGTGCCCGCAGAACTTCCACGAGTACGAGGGCGCGGTGGCCGAGCTGCGCGCGGCCGGCGTGCCGCTGCAGGCGCCCGGGCCGGCGGTGGCGGCCGGGCCGACGGTGACGGCCGCACCGGCGCCGCAGACGCCGCCCGCATCCGCACCCGCGCCCGCGCCCTGACGACTCACTTCAGCTCGGTGCTGTAGTTCGCCGGTATCCACTGCCACGACTTGCCCGCCGCGCGCAGGTGGCCCAGGCCGGGAAACTGCAGGTGCGCGGCGCCCACCAGCGCGCCCTCCGTCGCGGCCAGCTTGAACACGGCGTCGCGCGATCGCTCGGCGGCCTTCGGGTCGCTGTCGTACGCGATCGTCACGCCCGGTTCGGCGAACTGCACCGCGGCCACGTGGACGAGGTCGCCGATCACCAGCAGGCGCTGGCCCTTGCTCTCGACCGCGTAGGACGCATGGCCCGCGGTATGGCCGTGGCTGGCCAGCGTGCGGATGCCCGGCACCGGCTCGCCGTCGGCCTCGAAGGGCTGGTACTTGCCGGCGGCCACGTACGGGTTGACCGACGCCATCGCGCCCTGGAAGAAGCCCTTCATGCCCTCGGGCGCGGCCGCCAGGTTGGCCTGCGACAGCCAGAAGTCGGAGTCGCGCTTGTCGGCGTGCAGCGTGGCGTTGGGAAACACGCGCTGGCCGTCGGCCGACAGGCCGCCCACGTGGTCGGGGTGCATGTGCGTGACGAAGATGTCGTCCACCTGCCCGGGCTGGTAGCCGGCCGCGCGCAGGTTGGCCAACAGCTTGCCCACGGTGGGCCCGAACAGCGGGCCGGCGCCCGCGTCGATCAGCACGAGACGCGTGCCGGTGTTGACGACGAAGGCGTTGACCGAGGTCTCCACCGGCCCCTTGACGAAGGCCCTGGCCAGCGCGGCGTCCGTCGTGGCGGCCGGCTCGGCCAGCAGCTTGGCCACGTCGAGGTCGATGGTGCCGTCGCTCAGCGCGGTGATCTCGAAGTCGCCCAGCATCGTGCGATAGAAGCCCGGGGCCTGGGTGCGTTGCTGTGGCGCGGCGGCCGACGCGGTGGCCGGCACGAGCAGCAGCGTGGCACCGCCCGCGGCAAGCGCGGCGGCCAGCACGGTGACGTTGAACAGTTGTCGGAAGCGGTTCATGAAGATCTCTTTTCGTGTTGTGGTTGAACGATGGCACGATTGTGTTGGCCGCGCCCGAGGACCTGCTGCAGCACGACTGCATCACCGTGGTGACGGCCGCGCTCGCCGGCCCGGCGTGGCGCTTCGCCGGCGTGCGCCGCGGAGCCGCGCTGCCCGTCACGGGCAAGCTGCGCACCGACGACAAGGACTGCGCGTTGCAGGCCGCGCTCGCGGGCATCGGCATCGCGCACCTGGCGAGCTGGGTAGTGAGCGACGACATCGTGGCCGGCCGCCTGGTGCCGCTGTTTCCCGACGCGCAAAGTCCCGACTCCGTGGTGATGCCCACCATCACTCGCCGCGACGCCAAGCGCCCTCCGGAGCGGTTGCTGACCCTATCCCCGCCCGTGCCCCGTCCGCACCGCGGGCGAGACGGCCATCAGCTCGTCCAGGCTCGCCGTGAACTCCACGCCCTTCGCGCCCTCGCGCGTGACGCGAAACCCGAGCCGCCGATGGAACGCCATCGACAGCCGGTTGGTGCGATAGACGTTGCTGCGCAGCGCCGTGATGGACCGGCGCGCGGCCAGGCCGGCGATCTGCGCGAACAGGTCGCGGAAGACGTTCGCGTCGCGATGCGCGGGGTGGGTGTTGAAGCCCAGCACGAACCACAGCCCGTCGTCCTGCGGACGCAGCATCGCGTAGGCCACCAGCGCGCCGTCGCGGCGCACGGTGACGACCTCGGCCGTCGCCATCGATTCCTCCAGCCGCTGGCGCTGCGTGGCGGCGTCGAACACGTCGCCCGCAAGCTCGGTGTGCTCGCGCAACGTCAGCAGGTCGAGGGACAGCAGTTCGTCGACGTCGGTCATCGGGCCGGAGGCTGGAACCGCGCGTCGCCGAACTGCCACAGCATGAAGCTCCAGCGATCGGCGTCGGTCTCCTCGCGCTCGGACTTCGTGCTGCCGATGCCATGGCCGCCGTCGTACTGGAGGCGCAGCAGCACCGGCTTGCCCGAGGTGGAGGCCGCCTGCACGCGCGCGGCCATCTTCAACGCCTGCCAGGCCGGCACGCGCGGGTCGTTCATGCCCGCCGTCAGCAGCATGGCCGGATACTTCACGCCGTCCACGACGTGATGGAACGAGTCCATCTCCAGCAGGCCGTTGAACTGCGGCTTGTCGGAGACGCTGCCGAACTCGGGCACGTTGGCCGGGCCGGCCGCGGTGGTCTCGTCTCGCACCGTATCGAGGTCGCCGACCTGCGACACCACCGCAGCGAACAGGTCGGGCCGCGTGGTCATGGCGCGCCCCACCGCGATGCCGCCCGCGCTGGTGCCGTCGATGGCCAGCCTGGTCCGGCTCGTGTAGCCCTTCTCGACCAGGTACTCGCCGCAAGCGATCAAGTCTCTCCAGGTGTTGGGCTTGCTCAGCTCCTTGCCCGCCAGGTGCCACTGCTCGCCGTAGATGCCGCCGCCGCGCACGTGGCACGTGGCCATCACGCCGCCCATCTCGTACCAGCCGAGCCAGCGCGCGATGTACACGGGGTCGTCGATGGCACCGTAGGCGCCGTAGCCGTCGAGCTCCGTCGGATTGTTGCCGTCCAGCTTCATGCCCTTGCGGTGCACGATGGACAGCGGCACCTGGAGGCCGTCGTGACTCTTGACCAGCACCTCCTCGGCGACCAGGTCGTCCGGCGCGCCGAACGGGCCGGTGACCTGCAGGCCCGTGTCGGCCGTCTGCGCGTCCCTGGCGCCGACGCCCACGATGACCTCGTCGTGGGTCCACGAGTCGATGGTGACGATCACGCCGGGCCGGCGCACGTCGACGTCCACGATGGCGATGGCCCCGGTGGCAGGCAGCGGGACGGCCACGGGCTGCGCCCCTCTCGCATAGGCCACCCGGTACAGCCTGCCGGTGGTGCCGTCATGCGAACGCACGTACAGCGCGTCCTGCGCGGCGGCGATCTGGTCGACCACCTCGCGGCCTGGCGCCACCACCACGTCGGCCAGCGCCAGGTCGGGTTTCGCCATTCTCGTGCGCAGCACCTTGTAGCGCGAGGCGCCCTGGTGCGTCAGCACGTACAGGTCGTCGCCGTGCACGGCGAAGGACGTGACCTCGGCGTCGCGTCCGAACAGCTTGCGCCAGCGCGTCTTCGCGCCCGGGGGCTGCCCGGCGGGCGCGGCATAGAGTTCGTTCTCCGCCTGCACGCCATTCGTGGACCGCGCCACGGTCCAGCCCGTACCCGCCAGCGGGTTGACGAACGGAAACTCGTCGAGCGACACCTTCA
>JACMOG010000072.1 GCA_014378125.1 Vitreoscilla sp.
AGTATCTTGTCCCAACCACCTGGGTGAACCGGCGGTGCGGCGGGCGTGTACTTGGCGAGACGCAGCACCGGGACGTCGAGGGCACTGCCGGCACGCATACGAAGTTGCCGAGCGCGACTCGCCAGCGTTGCGCGGACGAATTTCAACGAACGCCCTCGGAATCCGCCCGTTCAGGGCGGATTCAAGGCGCACGTGCGGAGTCGAGCCAAGTGCATGCCAGTCGCGCCGCAGCGCGGGCACCCCACCCGCGCGAAGCACACCAAGCCAGCCAAGCACACCAAGCACACCAAGCACACCAAGCACACACAACACACCCAGCACCCAGCACACCCAGCTGACGGTATCGATTCACCCCCTGCGCCAGCCTCAGTCCCGCGCCAAGTCGACTCGTTTCATCAACACCTGCCTCGCGCCACCGATGGCCTGCAGGCGCTCTCGCAGATAGTCCGCCACCGCCGGCGCCTGGCATATCGCCACGTTGAAGCGGATGTGCGGGTCGGCGGCGCCGTCGACCATGAAGGTGGCGCCGCGCGCCAGCAGGATCTTGTTGCGGACGGCGTCCTGCACCAGCAGGTCGATGTCCACGCCCTCGGGCACCTCGCCCCACAGGAACAGGCCGACCTCGCCGGGATGGTCGAAGCGGATGCCGGCGGAGGCCAGTTGCCTCTGGCTCGCGTGACGCGCGCTCGCGAGCCGGCGCTGCAGGCGGTCGAGGTGCTTGCGCCAACGCCCGGCGGCCAGGATCTCCAGCATCACCAGCTCGTTGAGCGCAGGCGTGCTGAGCACCGAGTAGATCTTCTGGCGCAGCAGCGGCTTCAGCAGCACCGGATCCGCCGCGATGTAGCCCATGCGCAGCGCGGGGCTGAGCGCCTTGCAGAAGCTCGAGTAGTAGATGACGCGATCGAGCCCCGACAACGCGGCCAGTCGCGTGGGCTGGCCCGGGTGGAAATGGCCGTGCACGTCGTCCTCGGCGATGAGGAAGCCGTACTGCTGCGCCAGTACCAGCACCTTGTGCAGGTTGGCCGGGCTGCTGCCCCAGCCGGTGGGGTTGTGCAGCGTGGTCTGCAGGAAGGCCAGGCGCGGCTTGTGCTCGCGGCAGGCGGCCTCCATCTGCGCCAGGTCGACGCCGTCGTGGCGGCGCGCGATGGGCAGCACGCGGATGCCGTCCTGCTGCAGCCGGCCCAGCATCAGGAAGTAGCCGGGATCCTCCACCAGCACGGCGTCGCCGGGCTTGAGGAAGCTGCGGCAGATCAGGTCGATGGCATGGGTTCCGCCGTAGGTGGTGAGGATGCGGCCGGCGTCCACCGCGATGCCGATGCCGCGCAGCATCATCGCGATGCGCTCGCGCAGCTCGGGCAGGCCTTGCGGTGGACAGCGCGAGGCCATGCCGGCCACGCTGCGCGAGAGCGCGCGCTGAACCGCGGCCGCGGGCACGGCGTCCTCCAGCCAGGCGTGCGGCAGCGCGCCGCTGCTGGCCAGCAACACGCCGGCACGCTGGTCGTTGGCCTGCTGCACGAGCCACACGGGCTCCTGCTCGTCGCCTGCTTCCAGCGCCACCTCCTCGGGCATCTCCCCCTGGCGCGGGTTGACGAAGTAGCCGGCGGTGCCGCGCGCGTCGATCACGCCGGCGGCCACCAGGCGGTCGTAGGCGGTGATCACGGTGTTGGGGCTCACCGCGAGTTCGGCCGCGAGCTGGCGGATGGAGGTCAGGCGCGCGCCGGCGGGCAGTTGCCCGCGCGCGACGAGCTCGCGCAGCCGCGCCTCGATCTGGTCGGACAACGCCACCGAGGAATCGCGGTCGAGGGTGAACATCAGCGAACGACGTCCCAGGCGAGCAAGACCAGCGCCGCCGCCATGGCCAGGTTGAACATGCGCTGCCTGCGCGGGTCGGTGAGCACGCTGCGCATGGCCACGCCGAACAGCGTCCACGCCGAGATGCAGGGGAAGCCGATCACCGCGCCGATGGCGCTGATGGCCAGTCCGGCCATGGCCGGATCGGCGCCCGCGGGCATGAACACCGAGGCCAGCGTGATCGCGCGGATCCAGCTCTTGGGATTGAAGGCCTGGAACATCACGCCTTCGAGGAAGGTGAGCGGACGCAGCGCCTGCGCGTCGCCCAGGCGCGACCACGAGAGCATCCACGCGAGCCACACCAGGTACAGCGTGCCGCCGGTGCGGAGGGCCACCTGGGTAGCGGGGGCCGCCACGAACACCTGGCCGAGGCCGTTGCAGGCGATGAGCGTCAGCGCCACGTTGCCCATCACGCAGCCCAGCACCTGTGGCAGCGTCAGGCGATAACCGAAGTTGGCGCCCGAGGCCGTCAGCATCAGGTTGTTCGGGCCCGGGGTGATCGACATCACGAAACAATACATCATGATCGGCAGCAGCTGGGTCATCGGCGCGGTCTCCCTGGACAGGAACCGAGCGTACGCAGCGAGCCTTCGCGGGCCAAGGCACAACGGGCGCGACGGCCGCCGTGCTGTATCAGCGCGCCGACCGGTACAGGTGACTCAGGCGTTGCCGGGTCGCGCCAGCAGTTCGACGGCGTCGAGCAGCCGCTCCGCCTCGGCCTTCACCAGCAGGCCGTCGGCCGAGGCCATGCGGTGCAGGCGGTCGAGCGCCTCGCGGCGCGACAGCGAATAGCGGTGCATCAGCACGCCCACCGCGATGGCGACGGCGTCGGACAACGGGTCGGGCGTGTTGTTGGGCGCGGTCACCGGCGAGGCGGCCGGCTCGTGCAGCGCGGCGAAACCCGACGTGGGCGCAAACGGATCGGGGCGCACGGGCTCGTGCGGCGCGGGCGCCGGCGGTGCCGGAGCAGCCGCCTTGCGCGCCCGCACGGTGACCAGCGCGGCCTCCACGGTCGGCACGATCTGCGCGATGTCCAGCGGCTTGACCAGGTAGGCCACGGCGCCCAGCGCCTTCACCTGCGCCACCGTGTCGTCGTCGGCGAACGCGGACAGGAACATGAACGGCGTCTGCAGCGACTCGCGCAGGTAGGCCGCCACGTCGAAGCCGCTCATGCCCTCCATGCGGATGTCCAGCAGAGCCAGGTCGGGGCGATGCTGGCGCGCCAGCAGGATGGCGTCGTCGCCGTTGTCGGCATCGATGATGTCGTAGCCGGCCTTGGCCAGGCCATGCGTGACCGTGGCCAGGACGAGGCGGTCGTCGTCGACGACGAGGATCTTGCCCTTGCTCATCGCACGCGACTCCGCGGCGACGGGCAATCGCACGGGGCTGTACCGGGGAAGCGGGTGACGGTCATTTGGGGCCATTTTGACTTAATCGGCCGATTGGCGGGTGGCTGTAGGCAACTCGCGGGTCTTGACGAGTCCCCTCAGCGCTCGGGGATGCCAGAATTCGACGCTGCGCGCTCCGCCTCGACTTGCGGATGTACGCCCGTCCAGCGGAGCACACGACATGAAATTGGCAACCGTCCGCAAGCACGCCCTGTCGCTCGACGCGGTGACGGAAGAGCCGCACCACCACTAGGGGGCAAGG
>JACMOG010000797.1 GCA_014378125.1 Vitreoscilla sp.
CCCCCCGGGGGGTGCTTGCCGCGCGCCGGCGCCGGGCGCTGGTGGTGGGCCTCGGGGGTGGCCGCGACGCCGATCCGCCGATGGCCAAGTCGTCGTTCGCCGAGCGCCGCCTGCGGGCCACTGACACCGCCACCAGTCGCTTCGTCGAGCCGGTTCCGACGGTGATGCCCGACGCGGCCCGCGCGCCGCACGCCGCCGCCATGCCGCACGAGGCGTCACAGCGGTCGCCCGCGGCCGCCACGCGCGTGCAACTGGACGACGCGCTGGTGGTGCCGGCCGGTGCGTTGATCCGCGGCTACCTGCGTTGCCGCTCGCTGCTGCTGGCCGGCGACCTCGTGGGCAACGTGCACTGCACCGGCGGCCCGGTGGTGATCCGCACCGGCGCCAGCCTGAAGGGCCGGCTGGTGGCCACCGGCGATGTGTATGTGAGCGGCACGGTGGGCGACACCGGCGGCGGCGCCGTCATCACCACGCGCGGCAAGCTCACGCTGGCACCCGGCGCGCGGGTGGATGGCGACGTGCGCTGCGGCCGGCTGGAGCTGCACGAGGGCGCGGTGCTGCAAGGCGTGGCCAAGGGCTGCGAGGACTGAGACGCCATCCGATCACCTGTCTCGCAGGCGCCGCGCCTCCTGCCGGCGCTGCGCGTTGAGGCGCCGCACCTCCGCGCCGATGGCCGCCCGGCGATCGCAGGCGAGATCCTTGTAGCCATGCAGCGCGCGCCGGCACTCGCCGGCCAGTGCCGTGCGGGTGGCGGGCTCGACCACGCCCATCAGCCAGGCGCGCTCGAGGTCGGCCAGCACGTCGTCGGCGTGCATCAACAGCGCGAGATGGCGCCGCGCGAAGGCGCACACCACGGTGGCCTGGAAGCGCGCCGGGTGGGCGAAGGCGATCTGCGTATCGGGCCGTGCCGGCGCCGCTACCCGCGCCGCCAGGTCGGCCTGGATCCGGTCGAGCAGCTCGTGCACGTCTTCCTCGCAGCGCTGCAGCGTGGCCAGCGCGTCGTCGAGGCTGGAGCGATCGAACCCTTGCACGCGGCGGCTGGCCTCCAGCGCGTGCAGCAGCCGCGAGACGTAGACGAAGTCGCGCCGGAACACCTGTCGCACGAGCGACGTGCGCAGCTCGAAGTCGACGCGCAGCGCGGCGCCCTGCGTGCGGCGGGCCAGCAGCCAGAGCTCGGCGTCGCGCAGCGGGCGCTGTGGCGCGTCCGCGAGGTCGTGTGGCGGGTCGTCGAGCGGCAGCTCGACGTGCTCGCGGCTCTCGGCGCTGCTCGCCCGCAGGCGCCAGCGGGCGCCGCCGGTGGGTTCGGGCGGGATGGTCGGCAGGGGATGGTGGGTGTCCACAGGAGCCTCCTTAGGAAGGCCTCCACGCTACTGCCGGGGGCGTCGAACCGCCCGTGTCGAACGGGCCGATAAACGCGCGGATTGTCGCCGGCGTGCCCGGAGGGCCGCGATTGCGCCAAACGCGGCCCGCGCCGCGCCAAATGCAGGGTTTCCGGGCGTCCTGCCGCGGACGGCGGCGCCAAGCTGACATCGGGGTGTCGGGCGCGGCCGCGAACGCGACCTCGACCGTATGATCGTTCTCGAACCTTCGCCGTGTCGATGTGACGCGGCCTTCGGAGCCTGCACTTGTCCACCAAGCCCGCCAGCATCGCCACGCCGCTGATCGTCGCGCCCCCGATTCCGCCCGGGGGCGTCGGCACCGCGTGGACCGTGGCCACGCCCTGGCTCATCGGCGCTGTGGTGGTGCTGGCTGGCTACGTCGCCTGGTTCACGGTCGGCCTGCTGCACAGCGGCGTCTTTCCCGAGGCCGTGGAAGACGTCCCCCGCCAGGTGCTCGTGGCGTTCGCGCTGATCATGGCCATGCTGGTGCTGGTGGTGGCGCTGGCCGCGCAATGGGTGCTGGTGGCGCGGCGCGAGCGCGCCAGCCGCCGACGCGCCGAGCAGCTCGCCCAGGTGGCCGAGACCGAACGGGCGCGGGCCGAGGGCGTGGCGCGCGACAAGGCGCGCTTCCTGGGCATGCTCAGCCACGAGCTGCTCACGCCGCTGCAGTCCATCTGGAGCACGATGGACGTCATCGAATCGCGCGGCCGCGTCGACGCGTCCGATCCGGCGTTCACGCGCCTGAAGGAAAGCACGCGCTCGCTGCGCGGGCGCATCAGCGACCTGGTCGACTTCGCCAAGATGTCCTCCGGCCGGCTCGAGACGCGCATCCGCGGCTTCCAGCTCGACAAGCTCATCGACACCGCGCTGCGCGACGTGGAGGAGGCCCTGGCGGCGCGCAACCTCGACGTGCACTGGGAGGCCGGCCCCGAGCTGGCCCAGCGCATCTACTCCGACCCCGCGCGGCTGCGCCAGGTGATGGACAACCTGCTCACCAACGCCATCAAGTACACCGAGCGCGGCGGCATCTCCATCCATGCCGGCCTGCACCGCGACCGCGGGATGCTCAGCGTCGAGATATCGGACACCGGCGTGGGCATCCACCCCGACGAGATGTCGCGCCTGTTCGAGCCGTTCTATCGCTCCCCACAGACCGCCGGCATGGCCGAGGGCAGCGGCCTGGGCCTGGCGGTGGTGCGCAGCCTGGTCGACCTGATGGGCGGCACGCTTCGCGTGGATTCACGGGTGGGGCAAGGCACCGCGGTCACCGTGGAGGTGCCCATCACCGAGGGCGGC
>JACMOG010000798.1 GCA_014378125.1 Vitreoscilla sp.
CTGTCGCAGTCGCGCCGCGCCCAGGCACCGCTGACTGTGATCCAGACCACGCAGACGCTGCGCACCGGCACCGACAACCTGCCGATCATGAACACGCAGATGCCGCAGACGATGGTCAACGCGCCGATGATGGGCACGGCGCACGCGCAAGGCGGCATGCCGTCCTCGCCGACGATGCCGACCAACCCGGACTACGGCCACCTGGGCACGCCCAGCGTCTGGCGCCATCGCCAGCACGCCGCGGCCAAGGTCGAGGCGCTGAGCTCGCACGGCATGGACGAAATCGAGATCCCGGCGTTCCTGCGCAAGCAGGCGGACTGATTGAAAGCCCCCACGCTCCCGACGGTCGCTGCCCCCCAAGGGGGAGCCCGGTTCGGCTCGGGTGCGACCCTCGCTTCCCTCTTCTTGGGTGGCCCTGCGGGCGGCTGAGACCGCGTGGGGGATGTTGATCTGCTCACGGCAAGACGCGGAATGCGCGGCCGTGTGCATTCGTGCGGGTGCACTACGTTGATCTGACAGGGAGGGCGCGATGCGCAAGGTGCATGGATTGAAGGCGGCCGCGATCGTGGCCATGGTGTTGCTGGCAACGACTCGCGTCTCGCAGGCGGCGGCCAGCGACGAAGAGTCGCGCAAGGTGTGGGACGACGTTGCCCAGGCCGCCAAGAAGGGCCCGGTGGACGTCCCGCTGTCCGACGAGGCCGTGCTGCACGTCCGCGCGGGCGAGGTGTTCGTGCCGCAGCCGCAGGCCGACCGCCTGCTCAACCTGTTCGGCAACCCGGGCAGCAATCCCGAGATGCCGGGCATGATCCTGCCGCGCGACCCGAAGGTGAACTGGTTCATGCCGGTGCGCTTCCACAAGGCCGGCTACATCAAGGACGACGACGCCAAGACCTGGGACGCCGACGAGATGCTCAAGAGCTTCAAGGAAGGCACCGAGGAGCAGAACAAGGAACGCGAGAAGCTGGGCGAGCCGGGCATGGAGATCGTCGGCTGGTCGCAGCCCCCGCGCTACGACGGCGCCACGAAGCGCCTGGTGTGGGCGCTGACCTCGCGCGAGCTGGGCGCCAAGCCCGACGCGCCGATGGACGTCAACTACAACACCTACGCGCTGGGCCGCGATGGCTACTTCAGCATGAACATGGTCACGTCGCTGAACGAGCTCGAGGGCCTGAAGCCGGTGGCCGAACAGCAGCTGGCCGCGCTCGAATACAACACCGGCAAGCGCTACGCCGACTTCGACTCGAAGACCGACCACGTGGCCGAGTACGGCCTGGCCGCGCTGGTGGTGGGCGTGGCCGCGCACAAGCTGGGTTTCATCGCGCTGGCGCTCGCGTTCCTGCTCAAGTTCGCCAAGGTGATCGTCATCGGCCTGGCCGTGTTCGGCGGCGGCGTGATGAAGTTCTTCAAGCGCACGCCCAAGGCCGGGGCCATGGCGCCGGCCGCGCCGGCGCAGCCGGGCTTCGTCAACACGGTGGCCGAGCCGCCGGCCGCCCACGCCGCCGAGCCGGCGATGGACCTCGACCTCGGCGACGCCGGCACCGTGCCGCCGCAATCTCCGCACGGAGCGTAGAACCTGCGATGTTCGCCCGTCTCGCCCTCCTCGTGCTGGCCGCCCTGAAGTTCGGCAAGCTCAGCGGCACGCTGATCACCATGCTGATCTCCATCGGCGTGTACGCGGTGGTGTTCGGCTGGCGCTACGCGGTGGGCATCGTGGCGATGCTGTTCCTGCACGAGATGGGCCACTACATCGCGGCGAGGCAGCGCGGGCTCAAGGCCAGCCTGCCGATGTTCATCCCGTTCGCGTTCGCGTGGGTGAAGCTGGAAGACATGCCGCACGACGCCGAGACCGAGGCCTACGTGGCCCTGGCCGGCCCGATGCTGGGCACCGTGGCCGCCATCGGGGCCTACTTCCTCGCCCGCGACGACGGCCCCAGCTGGCTGCTGGCGGTGGCCTACACCGGCTTCTTCATCAACCTGATCAACATGATCCCGCTGCCGCCGCTGGACGGCGGCCGCATCACCACCCTCCTGTCGCCGCGCATCTGGCTGCTGGGCGTGCCCATCATCGGCGTGCTGCTGTGGTTTCACTTCAGCGTGATCCTGCTGCTGATCGCGATCATGGCCGGGCCGCACCTGCTGGCGGCCCTGCGCTTCAATCCCGAGGATCCGGCCAACAAGCGGTACTACGAGGCGGTGACGCCGCGCGTGCGCTGGGAATACGGCCTGCTGTATGTCGGCCTCATCGCCTTCCTGGGCTACATGACCAACGAGGTGGACCGCCAACTGAGCGCCATCCACCGTCCCGTCGTCGAGCAGACGCCGGGCGACAACGTCTGACCAGCCCGCCGCGGCTACCCCAGGCTGTATTCCGATGGACGCGCCGGCAATCTGTCGGATACTTCATCCCGACATGCTTCCCCAACGAATTGGCCGCTACGACGTCTCCGCCGAACTTGGACGCGGGGCGACCAGCATCGTCTACAAGGGCGTCGATCCCGCCATCGGTCGCGTCGTCGCCCTGAAGACCTTGAAGCGCGATGGCAGCGACGCGGACGGCGATGCCGACGCGATCCTGCTGCGTTTCCGCAACGAGGCGCGCGCCATCGGGCGCCTGCGCCACCCGGGCATCGTCGCCGTCGACGAATTCGGCGAGGACGGCCTGCACAGCTGGATCGCGATGGAGTACGTCGAAGGCTCCAACCTGGACGACGTCCTTGTGCGCACGCCGCTGCTGGGCCAGCCGCGGGCCCTGGCCATCATGGACGAACTGCTCGACGCCTTGGGCTGCGTGCATCGCGAAGGCATCTGCCACCGCGACGTGAAGCCCGCCAACATCCTGCTGACGCCGGCGGGCCGCGTGAAGCTCACCGATTTCGGCGTGGCGCGGCTGCGCGACCTCGGGCTGACGCGCGTGTCGACCATCATCGGAACGCCCGCGTTCATGGCGCCCGAGCAGTTCAAGGGCGGCGCGCTCGATGGCCGGGCCGACCTGTTCGCCTGCGGCGTGCTGCTGTACATGCTGCTGGGCGGCCGCCGCCCGTTCTCCGGCGCGCCGGCGGCGGTGATGCACCAGATCCTGAACGAGGACCCGCCGTCGCTGAGCGAGCCCGGGGTGGTGGGCCCGGCGTTCGACGACGTGGTGGCCA
>JACMOG010000799.1 GCA_014378125.1 Vitreoscilla sp.
CAGTATGGGGCCCTGTTCCCCGCCCGTCCCGCCGGTGTTGTCGAAGGCCGGCTCCACGACGAGCCCCGACCCCGACGCGGCCGTGGCCTGCACGGGGGGCGAGGCCGCGCCGCTGGCGGCGGCGCCGCGCGCCGCGGCGGCGGCCTCGTCGGCCGTCATGACCACGAACACGGTGGAGCCGTACGGGTTGTACGTGATCGCCGTCTGCGGCAGCGTCAGGTAGTGCTTCTTGTCGCCCACCTCCACGCTGGCGTTGGCGAACATGCCCGGCAGCAACTGCCGCTTGGGATTTGACAGCGTGGCCTCGACGACGACGTTGCGCGTGGCGGTGTCCACCTTCGGGCTGATCGCGGTGATCTTGCCCGGGAAGGTCACACCCGCGAAGCCGTCGCTGGTCACGTTGACGACCTGGCCCACTTGCAGCGCTCCGATCTGCTTTTGCGGCAGGTTGAAGTCGACGTAGATCGGATCGATGGTCTGCAGCGTGACGATCTTGTCGCCCGGGTTAACGTACTGGCCGGGGTTGACCGTGGTGATGCCCAGCTTGCCGGAGAACGGCGCGCGGATCGTCTTCTTGTCGATGATGGCCTGCTGCTGCGCGGCCAGCGCGCGCTTGCTCTTGAGGTCGGCCGAGTCGGCGTCGACCTGCGCCTGCGCGATGGCTTGCGCGTCGAACTGCGCCTTGTCGCGCTTGAGCACCGAGGCCGACAGCTCGGCGGCGGCGTTCAGCGCGTCGAGCTGCGCCTTGTCGGAGTCGGCGTTCAGCTCCACGAGGATGTCGCCCTTCTTGACGTCCTGGCCCGACTTGAAATGGATCTCGCGAACGAGGCCCGCGATCTCGGTGGTGACGTCGACGCCGCGCACGGGCACGACGCTGCCGACGGCCGCCAGTGCGGGTTGCCAGTCCTGCGACGACACCTTGGTTGCCGTCACGGTCTGAGGGTAGGGCTTGGGGGACGATGCGATCAGCTTCTGGATGTGCAGGTAGAACCCGAACCCCAGCAGAACCACCACCAACACCACACCGCCAATCATGATGAGCATCCGCTTCGTCATGTTCTCACTCCAGCTATTCGTATTCGATCGTTTGTCGCGTCCGCCACGCTGCATTGCGCGAGGCGGCGCGGGAAAGGGTTCAGCGCGTCGCGGTGGACGCGCTCGCGGCCGAGGCCACCGCGTCCGGCGCGTTCCACCAGCCGCCGCCGAGCGCCTGGAACAGCGCCGCGGTGTCGGTGAAGCGCGCGGCCCGGGCCTGCACCAGCGCCAGGCGCGTGGACAGCACGGTGCGTTGCGCGTCCAGCGACGCCAGGTAGCTCACGGCGCCCAACTGGTACTGGCGCGTCACCAGGTCCAGCGCCTCGTTGGCCAGGCGGTCGGCATCGGCGTTGGCGGTCACCGCGTCGGCGTCGGTGTCGATGGCGCGCAGCGCGTTGGCCACGCTCAGGAACGCGTTGAGCACCGTGGACTGGTACTGCGCCTGCGCCGCGTCGTAGGCCGCCACCGAGGCGCGCTTCTTCGCCTGCAGCGCGCCGCCGTTGAAGATCGGCTGCACCAGGCCGGCGGCCAGGCTCCAGCCGGTGGTGCCGGTGTCGAACAGCTTGTCGATCTTGAAGCTCTGGCGGTTGACGCCGCCGCTGAGCGTGATCTGCGGGTACAGCGCCGCGGTGGCCACGCCGATCTGCGCGCTGGCCTCGTGCAGCAGGGCCTCGCTCGCGCGCACGTCCGGGCGCTGGCGCACGAGGGTGGCCGGCACGCTCAGGGGCAGTTCTCGCGGCAGCACCAGCGCATCGATGTCGAAGTCGGGCAGGCCGGCGTCGCCGGGCAGCCGGCCGGCCAGCACGGCCAGCTGGTGGCGGGTCTGGGCCAGCGCCTTCTCGAGCGGCGGGATCTGCGCCTGCTGCTGGGCGATCAGCGTCTGCTGCTGCAGCAGGGCGCCGCGGGCGAGGGCGCCCAGCTGCACCTGCGCGTTGATCACCTTGAGCGACTGGTTGGCGTTGGCCACGACCTCCCGGGTGACCTGCAGCTGCGCGCGCAGCGAGGCCGCCTGGATGGCGGTGGCCACCACGCTGGACGTCAGGCTCAGCCACGTGGCCTCCACCTGGAAGCGCTGGTAGTCGATGGCCGCGCGCACGCCTTCAAGCTCGCGGCGGTTGCCGCCCACCAGGTCGAGCGTGTACGACAGGTCGAGCCCGGCCTGGAACAGGTTGGCGGTGGCGCCGGCCGGGACCTGCGCGGGCTGCGGCAGCGCGTAGCGCTGGCGCCCGGCGCCCAGCTGGCCGCTGGGCGGCGGGAACACC
>JACMOG010000800.1 GCA_014378125.1 Vitreoscilla sp.
ACGACAAAGCCCGCCGAAGCGGGCCTTGCCAGGAGCGAAGCGGGAAGGCTCTTACGCCTTGGCCGCGCGCAGCTTGAACGAGAACTCGCGCAGCGCCTCGATGCCGGACTCTTCGGCCTGCTTGCACCAGACCTGCAAGTCGGCGACGGCCTGCTCGGCCGACACGTTGGTACGCGTCCACAGCGAGCGGAGCTCTTCGCGCATGGTCACCAGCTTGCTGAGTTGAGGCGAGGTGGCGGCGGCGTCGGCGACCTGGGCCTGCAGGTGGCCGGGGATCTTCTCGACGTCGCGATGCAGCCAGCGGCGGGCCACGCGCAGGTTGGCCACCTGCGGGGTGTGCTCGGCGCCCTTGTTCTTCAGCGCGTCCAGCTCGGCGGCGCAGGCGCGGCGCAGTTCGCGGGCGTACTTGGCCATCACTTCGTAGCGGTTGGCGATGATGGCCTCGAGCGTCTCGTTGTCGGCCACGGCGCGCACGTCGCCGGACTTCATCTGCGGCGCCACCTTGCGCACCTTGGCCCAGCCGATCATTTCCATGGCGCGGATGTAGCCCCAGGCGATGCCGATCTCGTAAGGCCTGACGGACAGCTTGGCCGACGTCGGGTAGGTGTGGTGGTTGTTGTGCAGCTCTTCGCCGCCGATGATGATGCCCCAGGGCATGATGTTGCGCGACGCGTCGACCGCCTCGAAGTTGCGGTAGCCCCAATAGTGGCCGATGCCGTTGATGATGCCGGCGGCGGTGATGGGGATCCACAGCATCTGGACGGCCCAGATCGTGGCGCCGGCGGCACCGAACAGCGCCAGGTTGATGATCATCATCAGCGCGACGCCCTGCCACTGGAAGCGGCTGTAGAGGTTGCGCTCGATCCAGTCGTCAGGCGTGCCATGGCCGAACTTGGCGATGGTTTCCTTGTTCTTCGACTCGGTGCGGTACATCTCGGCGCCGGTGAGCAGCACGGCCTTGATGCCGCGGGTGACCGGGCTGTGCGGATCGTCGACCGTCTCGCACTTGGCGTGGTGCTTGCGGTGGATGGCGGCCCATTCCTTCGTGACCATGCCCGTGGTGAGCCACAGCCAGAAGCGGAAGAAGTGCGACGGGATGGGGCCCATGTCCAGCGCGCGGTGCGCCTGGTGGCGGTGCAGGTAGATGGTGACGCCGGCGATCGTGATGTGAGTCAGGACCAGCGTGACGAGGACCATCTGCCACCACGTGGCGTGCAGCAGCCCGTATGCGAAGAAGTTCACGAGCACGTTCACCAAAGACTGAATCGCTTCCATTGCCTACCTGTAGATACCCGAAAAGACGGGCGAAAGAGGAATTGTAGGCGTCCAAACCGTGGCGCGGACACCAAAATACGCCTCGGATCGGGTGCATTACCCGTTTTGGCGCCTCCGTTCGAGAGTTCCCGACAGCAAAAGTTCTGCTCGACAGATCCCAGACTGTGCAATTTATTGGAATTGTCGAGTGAAATGCTGCGGCTTTTCCCGTCGCGGTGGATCAGACCTTCTGCCAGGCCGCCGCGAAGAAGCCGTCCATGGAATGGACGTGCGGCCAGCTGCGCATGTAGCCGTTCGCGTTCAGCGCTTCGGCGTTCTCCACGCCCGCCGCCGTCAGCAACTCGCCGGCGTCCAGCAGCTTGAACTCCGGATGCGCGGCCGAGAAGGCCTCGGCGATCGCCTCGTCCTCGCGGCGCAGGGGGCTGCAGGTGGCGTAGACCAGGCGGCCGCCCGGCTTCAGCAGGCGGCAGGCGCTCTCGAGGATCTTGGCCTGCAGTTCGCACAGCTCGTCGATGGCCTTGCTCGACAGGCGCCACTTCAGGTCGGGATTGCGGCGCAGAGTGCCCAGGCCCGAGCACGGCGCGTCCACCAGCACGCGGTCGATCTTGCCCGACAGGCGCTTGACGCGGTCGTCGCGTTCGTTGGTGAGCTGGGCCGGATGCACGTTGGACAGGCCGCTGCGCGCCAGGCGCGGCTTGAGCTTGTCCAGGCGGTGGCCGTTGACGTCGAACGCGTACAGGCGGCCGGTGGAGCGCATCGCGGCG
>JACMOG010000801.1 GCA_014378125.1 Vitreoscilla sp.
CCCCTTGTTCCCCACCACCTCGTCCCATCCGCCCCCCCCCACCAGCTGCCCGTGCGCCAACGTGTCCTGCGGGTCGGCGCGCGCCAGCTGCAGCGTCAGGCTCTCGGGCGTGGTCACGAGCACGGTGGGCAGCCGCTTGTCCTGGGCGGCGCGCTCGCCCGACGTCGTGTCGCCGCTGCGCAGGCCGATGCTCCACGTGGGCGCGAGCTCGGCCATCGGGTCGCGCAGCGCGCGCGCGGTGTCGGCGGCCAGCGCGCGCATGGGCGTGATCCACAGCACCGTCAACGGCGGGGCGAGCGGCTTCTTCGCGTTGGCACGCGCCGGCGGCGTCTCCACGCCCAAGGCCTGCAACGCGCCCAGCCAGGCCGCGAGCGTCTTGCCGGTGCCCGTGTTGGCGTGCAGCAGGCCGCTGCGGCCTTGCTTCAGCGCGCGCCACACGTCGCGCTGGAACGCGAACGCCTTCCAGCCGCGCCCCGCGAGCCAGCGTTGCACGGCCGCGCCGGACGCGGGCTTGGCGGGCATCAGTCGGGCAGCCTCAGCGCATGCGCCTCGGCGATGAACTCGCGCAGCGTGGCCAGCGAGTCGGCCTCGTCGACGGGCTTGTCCCAGCGCAGCCGCAGCATGCGCGGGAAGCGCACGGCGATGCCCGACTTGTGCCGCGGCGAGGCCTGGATGCCCTCGAAGCCGAGCTCCACCACCAGCGTAGGCGTGACGCTGCGCACCGGGCCGAACTTCTCGGTGGTGGTCTGGCGGATGCGCTGGTCGACCTGGCGCATCTCCTCGTCGGTGAGGCCCGAGTACGCCTTGGCGAACGGCACGAGCTTGCGCGGGTTGGCGTCGTCACCGGCCTCGCCATCCCACACCGCGAAGGTGTAGTCCGTATAGAGGTTGGCGCGCCGACCGTGGCCGCTCTGCGCATAGATCAGCACCGCGTCGACGCTGTACGGGTCGATCTTCCACTTCCACCAGGTGCCCACGTCCTTGGTGCGGCCGGCGCCGTAGCGGCCCTCGCGCTGCTTGAGCATGAAGCCCTCGACGCCGCGGGCGCGCGATTCCTCGCGCAGCGTGGCCACGGCCGCCCAGTCGGGCGCGTCCACCAGCGGCGAGATCTGCAGGGCGGAGGCGCCAGCGTCCGCCACCACCTGCTCCAGCCGCTGTCGACGGCGCCATTGCGGCCAGCCGCGCACGTCCTCGCCGTCCGCTTCCAGCAGGTCGTAGGCGAGGAAGGCCACGGGCAGGTCGGCCAGGATCTTCTTCGTCACCGTCTTGCGGCCGATGCGCCTCTGCAGTTCGGCGAAGGGCTGCACGCGGCCGTCGCGCCACACCACGATCTCGCCGTCGAGCACGGTGTGGTCGGGTAGCTGAGCGTGCATCGCGTCGAGCTCGGGAAAGCGGCCGTTGAGCAGATCCTCGCCGCGCGACCACAGCCACGACGACGCGCCGCGGCGGATGAACTGCGCGCGGATGCCGTCCCACTTCCATTCCACCTGCCAGTCGGCGCGGTCGCCCAGCGCCTCCACCGGCTGCTGCCACGGGTGGGCCAGGAAGAACGGATAGGGCTGGCCCGACTCGGCCTGCGCAGGCTGATGCGCGGGGTCGACAAGCAGCGCGTAGCGCGCCGCGTCGGGCGCGTGGTGCTTGTCGGTGTAGCCCATCAGGCGCTGCCCGAGCAGCTTCGCGTCGATGCCCGTGGCCTCGGCCAGCGCGCGCAGCACCAGGTTGCGCGCCACGCCCACGCGGAAGCTGCCGCCGATCAGCTTGGTGAGCAGGAAACGCCCCGGGGTATCCAGCTCGTTCCAGTAGCCCGTCAACGCGGCCGCGACGGACTCGGGCGACTGGCCGCGCAGTGCGAGCAGGCGTTCCTCGATCCACACGTGCAGCGGCAGCTCGACGGTGGCCGGCGCGGGCGGCAGCACGTGGGCGATGGTCTCGGCCAGGTCGCCGACGACGTCGTAGCTCTCGTCGAACAGCCACTCGGGGATGCCCGCGAGCTTGCGCGCCGTGGCGCGCATCAGTCCGGTGGGCACGGTCTGGCGCGGCTTGCCGCCGGCCAGGAAGTAGAGCGCCCAGGCCGCGTCCGCGGGCTGGGCGCGCTGGAAGTAGGCCAGCAGCGCGTCCGTCTTCTTCTTCGTGGACGTGGTCGAGTCCAGCGCCAGGAACAGGGCGGAGAACTCTTTCATAACGACGCCTCCGACGCCTCCGACGCCGCGTCCTCGGTTTCCTTCACGTCCTCGTCGTCGCCATACTCGGTCTTGAACGCGCCCGACTCCAGCCCCTGCTCGGCCAGGTAGCGCACCAGGGGCTCCACGTAGCCGTGCGTCACGATGACGCGCCGCGCGCGGCTGGCCTCGATGGCCTCCAGCAGTCCGGGCCAGTCGGCGTGGTCGGACAGGATGAAGCCGCGGTCGACGTTGCGCCGGCGGCGCGCGCCGCGCAGCAGCATCCAGCCGGAGGCGAATGCATCGCTGTAGTCGCCGAAGCGCTTCGTCCACGCGCTGCCCTGCGCCGAGGGCGGGGCCACGACCAGGCAGCGGCGCAGCTCCGCGGGCGTCGCCTCCAGCACGCTCTTGGTGGCCGGCAGCGGCACGCCCGATTGCATGTACGCCTGGTCCATCGCCGCGACAGCCCCATGCGCGACGATGGTGCCGATGGCCGGGTCGAGCCCCGACAGCACCCGCTGCGCCTTGCCGAACGAGTACGCGTAGACGATGGACGCGCGGCCGGCCGCGGCGTTGTCCGCCCACCAGGCGTTGAGGCCGTCGAAGATCTCCTGCTGCGGCGCCCAGCGGAACACCGGCAGGCCGAACGTGGACTCGGTGATGAAGACGTCGCACCGCACCGGCTCGAAGGGCGCGCAGGTGGTGTCCGGGCCGGTCTTGTAGTCGCCCGACACCACCCAGACCTGGCCGCCATGCTCCAGCCGGACCTGCGCCGATCCGAGCACGTGGCCTGCGGGATGGAACGAGATCGTCACGCCCCGGTGCGTGATGCGTTCGCCGTAGGGCAGGCCCTGCAGATCGACCGCGCCCACCCGCTTGGTGACCACGTGCCGGCCGGCCTCGGCGGTGAGGTAGCGCCCGTGGCCCATGCGCAGGTGGTCGCCGTGGGCATGCGTGATCAGCGCGTGCGGCACGGGCTGCCAAGGGTCGATGTAGAAGTCGCCCGGCGGGCAGTAGAGGCCTTCGGGACGGGCGACGACGAGGTCTTTGGGTTGCGGATCCAAGAGGTGGCCGGCGAGGTGGCGAGTGGCTTGTCGAGCAATCGCCGTTCCCGCTGCTTGACGGGGACGGTTTGCTCTCCGCGTATGCAATGCCGCAAAGCGTATTTCACGCGGCAGGAGTGGAGGCCTAACCTGCAACGTGCCGTCCATAGTCCTATTTCAGGAGCCACCGATGTCCGCCCTCCTCGCCGACACGCAAGAAGACATTCTTCTCGAGAACGCCATCCGCCAGGCCCGCGCCGACGGCCTGCCCTTCGCCGGCAGCGTGCCTCCCATCGAGGCCTGGGCGCTGGTCGAATCCGGCCGCGCCGTGATCGTGGACGTGCGCTCGGGCGAGGAGCGCAAGTTCGTCGGCTACGTGCCCGAAAGCCTGCACGTACCCTGGGCCACCGGCACCGCGCTCACGCGCAATCCCCGGTTCCTGCGTGAGCTGGAGGCCAAGGTGGGCAAGAACGACGTGCTGCTGTCCCTGTGCCGCAGCGGCAAGCGCCCGGCGATCGCCGCCGAGGCCGCCACGAAGATCGGCTTCACGGCGGTCTTCAATGTCGGCGAGGGCTTCGAGGGCGACCTCGACGGCGATCGTCGGCG
>JACMOG010000802.1 GCA_014378125.1 Vitreoscilla sp.
GCACGGGCCGCCGCTTGGCGCGTTGGATATCCCCGCGCTCTTGGCGCCGGCCGGCATCGATCCTTTCTCGATCACCGAGACGCCGCCGTTCGTGGCGCCGCGCGCAGGCAAGAGCGAGGCGGTCGACACGCCCGCGGGCAAGGCCGCGCATGCCGAGCTCCTGCGGCGTGGCGCGATCGAGAACGCCAAGGAGGGCGAGCTCGCGAAATGGACCGCTCGCCGACACATCGAACTGGCCCTCGCGCCCGGCGCTCACCGCCTTGCGGTGGCCTACGACGCTCGCCCCGCGGTTGGAGCCGCCACGCGCGCCGCGCTGCTCGCCCGCTCGACGGTCAGGCGGTACTGCATTCTCGCGAATGCCGTGCCGAAGGGTGTCGCCGAGGGCGGTTGGATCATCGAACGCTACGATCTTCCCGCAAGTCTCGACAACGCCGCTGCTGGCCAGGTGACGCTTGAGATCGCGGTCGATGCGAACGCCGAGGCGGCACGCTGGTTCGCCTGTGACGCCGGGGGGCACGGGGTCGCGGTTGGCGGCAGGCTTGCACCGACGCCGGTGCGGGCCGACGCGCAGGGGATCGTGCACGTGTTGCGCCTTGCCCCGGCGACGCCGGGGCAGTGAGCCAGGGGTCGGGGCAAAGCCCCTTCCGCTGCCCCTTCGTCAGTCGTGGAAGGTGCCGTCCGTCTCCGCCAGGTTCACCACCACGCCCGCGGGCGCGAAGCGCGCGCCGTGCGCGGCCTCGAGCTCGCGCGCCCGCTCCACGAAGCGCTTCGCTCCCATCGCATTGATGAACTGCAGCGCCCCGCCGTGGAACGGCGCGAAGCCCCAGCCGAAGACCGAGCCGATGTTGGCGTCGGCCACCGAGCGCAGCACGCCTTCCTCGACGCAGCGCGCGGCCTCGTTGGCCTGCACGAACAGCAGGCGGTCGATCAGCTCGCGTTGCGTGGGCTGCTGCGTGGCCACGGGGAACATCTCGGCCAGGCCCGGCCACAGGCTGCGGCCCGCGTCCGTCCAGTCGTAGAAGCCCAGGTTGGCCTTGCGGCCGATGCGGCCCAGCTCGCACATCTGCCGCAGCACCGATTCGCCAGGATGCTCGACATAGGGCTGGCCGGCCGCGGCGAGGTCCTTGCGCGTCTGGTCGGCCACGTGCAGGGCCAGCGTCAGCGACACCTCGTCCTGCAGCGCGAGCGGCGGCATGGGCATGCCGGCCTGCAGGCCCGCGGCCTCGATGTGGCGCGGGTGCACGCCTTCCCTGAGCAGCGCCAGGCCTTCCATCACGTAGGTGGCGAACACGCGGCTGGTGTAGAAGCCGCGCGAGTCGTTGACGACGATGGGCGTCTTGCCGATCTGGCGCACGAAGTCGAATGCCAGCGCCAGCGTGGCGTCGTCGGTGGCCCGGCCCACGATGATCTCGACCAGTGGCATCTTGTCCACCGGCGAGAAGAAGTGCAGGCCGATGAACTGCGCCGGCCGCACGCTCGCGGCGGCCAGGCTGGTGATGGGCAGCGTCGACGTGTTGGACGCGAACACCGCGTCGTGATCGAGCATCGCCTCGGTCTTGCGCGTGACCTCGGCCTTGACGGCACGATCCTCGAACACCGCCTCGATGACCAGGTCGCAGCCGGCCAGGTCCTCGAACTGCATCGTGGGCGTGATGCGCGCCAGCGTCGCGTCGCGCTGCTGCGGCGTGGCGCGGCCCTTGCGCACGGCCGTGTCGAGGAGGTCTTGCGAGTAGAGGCGGCCGCGCACGGCGTTGTCGGGCGAGGTGTCGAGCAGCATCACCACGATGCCCGCCTTGGCGGCCACGTAGGCGATGCCCGCGCCCATCATGCCGGCGCCCAGGATGCCCAGGCGCTGGACGGCGCGCTGCGCGGGTCCCGCGGGCCGCGACGCGCCGCGTTCGATGGCCTGCAGCTGGTACCACAGCGTGCCGATGAGGTTCTTCGATTCGGGCGACATCGCGCAGGCCGCGAAGTAGCGCGACTCGATCTCGAGTGCCGCGTCGAAGCCGACCACGCCGCCCTCGAACACGCACGACAGGAGGTGCGTGACGGCCGGGTAGTTGCCGTAGCTCTTCGCGGACACCATGGACGGCCCGACGGAGAACAGCTGCGCCATGGCCGGGCTGCGCGAGTCGCCGCCCGGATAGCGGAACTTGGGCAGGTCCCACGGCTGCTTCGGCGACGGGTTGGCCAGGATCCACGCCTTGGCCTGTGCGTGCATGTCCTCGACGGAGGTGGCCAGCGCGTCCACCAGGCCCGATTTCAGCGCCTGCGCCGC
Organism: Vitreoscilla sp.; assembly: GCA_014378125.1. The sequence continues at coordinate 2,279 of JACMOG010000802.1, forward strand.
GCGGATGTCGCTGCCTTCGCCCATCCACTGCAGCGCCTGCTGCATGCCCACCAATCTCGGCAGGCGCTGCGTGCCGCCGCCGCCGGGCAGCAGGCCCAGCTTCACCTCGGGCAGGCCGAGCTTCGCCTTGCCGTCATCCAGCACGATGCGGTGATGGCAGGCGAGGGCGATCTCCAGGCCGCCGCCCAGGCACTTGCCGTTGATCGCGGCCACCACCGGCTTGCCGCCCAGCTCCATCCTGCGCAGCAGCTTCTTGAAGCGCATCGACTCGTCGAAGGCCTCCTGCGCCGATGACAGCGCGCGCAGCCGGTCGACGTCGGCGCCGGCCAGGAAGTCCTTCTTGCCCGAGGCCAGCACCAGGCCCTTGATGGACGCGTCGGCGACCAGGCGCTCGATGAGCGCGGCCAGCGGCTCGGCGAGCTCGTCGTTCAGCACGTTCATCGAACGGCCGGGCAGGTCCATCGTGGCGGTGGCGATGCCGTCGGCGTCGACGACCAGGGTGAGAGCGTGGGTCATGCGGTCAGATCCTCTCGATGATCGTGGCGATGCCCATGCCGCCGCCCACGCACAGCGTGGCGCAGCCCAGCGCCCCGTCGCGCCGCTCCAGCTCGTCGAGCAGCGTGCCGAGGATGATGGCGCCGGTGGCACCCAGCGGATGGCCCATCGCGATGGCGCCGCCGTTGACGTTGACGCGATCCAGCGACACGCCCAGGTCGCGCGCCGTCTTCATCGGCACGGTGGCGAAGGCCTCGTTGATCTCCCACAGGTCGATGTCGCTGGCCTGCAGTCCCGCCTTGGCCAGCGCCTTGCGGCAGGCCGGGGTGGGGCCGGTGAGCATGATGGTGGGCTCGGAGCCGATCACGGCCACGCTGCGGATGCGCGCGCGGGCACGCAGTCCCGCGCGGGCGCCGGCGTCACGCGAGCCGACCAGCATCAGCGCGGCGCCGTCGACGATGCCCGAGGCGTTGCCCGCGTGGTGCACGTGGGTGATCTTCTCGACGGTGGTGTACTTGCGTAGCGCGGTGGCGTCGAAGCCCATCGCGCCCATGGCGGCGAACGAGGGCTCCAGCTTGGCCATCGCCTCCATCGTGGCATTGGCGCGGATGGTCTCGTCCTCGGCCAGCATCAGCAGGCCGGCGATGTCGTGCACCGGCACGACGGACTTCTTGAACCGGCCGTCCGCGCGCGCCGCGGCGGCGCGCTGGTGCGACTGCAGCGCATACGCATCGAGGTCGTGGCGCGAGAAGCCCTCGCGCATCGCGATCAGGTCGGCGCTGATGCCCTGCGGGATGAACGAGATGCCCTGGTTGATGCGCGGATCCATGAACCACGCGCCGCCGTCCGAGCCCATCGTCCAGCGGCTCATCGACTCGATGCCGCCGGCCACCACGAGATCCTCGAAGCCGCTGGCCACCTTGGCCGCGGCCAGGTTCACGGCCTCCAGGCCCGAGGCGCAGAAGCGCGACAGCGTGACGCCGGCCACCGATTCGGCCCAGCCGGCGTCGAGCACGGCGGTGCGCGCGATGTCGGCGCCTTGCTCGCCCACCGGCGTGACGCAGCCCAGCACGACGTCGTCGACCAGGCTCGTGTCGAGGTCGTGTCGTCGTTGCAGGGCCTGCAGCAGGCCGCGCACCAGCCACACCGGCGTGGCCTGGTGCAGCCTGCCGTCCTTCTTGCCCTTGCCGCGGGGGGTGCGGACGTGGTCGTAGATCAGTGCATCGGTCATGGTTTCACCTTCGA
>JACMOG010000073.1 GCA_014378125.1 Vitreoscilla sp.
CTACAACGCGCTGCACGGCGGCATCGAGCGCCATTTCGGGCCCATCGAGCCCGGCCTGTCCAACGACCCCGCCTGGCACCGGCTGCTGGCCGCGCTGGCGGCACGCGCATCGGCGCTCAAGGGCCGGCAGCGCTGGTTCGTCGAGGCGCACCCGTTCCGCATCGACACGGCCAACGGCATCGGCCGTCCCACGCCCGAGGGCGCGCACCGCGACGGCGTCGACCTCGTCAGCGTGGCGTTGGTGGGCCGGCGCGGCATCAAGGGCGGAGAGAGCCGCGTGTTCCAGGCCGCGTCCAGCGCCGGCCTGCGCTTCACGCTGTCCGAGCCGTGGACGACGGTGCTGCTGGACGACGCCCGCGTCATCCACGAGACCACGCCCATCCAGCCGCTGAAGGCCGGCGAGCCGGGCTGGCGCGACACGCTCGTCCTTACCTTCCGTGCCGGCGGGTTCCAGGGCCCCGGCTGATTTCTCCGGTGCCAGGTCTTGACCTGGCTCCGTCCGAATAAAAGACGGCCCCGGCGATCGCTCGACGGGGCCGTTCAAAACTTCGAGGCCGTTGACTCGAAGTCGCTCAACAACGACCTGCAGGGCCGTCATGGGGTGTACGAGCGAAACCCCTGATCGGATTCGGCCCGGGCGGACGACGGGCGCGACAGGCGCCACAATGCGCCGACCACACTCGACGATGGGAGTCCCATGACCGATTCCGCCGCCGCGGCCGACAAGTCCGCCGCCGACAAGCCCAAGCTCACCCAGCGCGACGCCGTCGAGCGCGCCCTGGCCACGCCGCCCAGGCGCAGCACCGGCGCCATCAAGCTCGGCGGCAGGAAGCTGGACTACAAGGTGGAGGGCGCCTTCGTCCCCGTGCTCAACGGCTCGCAGACCGACAAGCGCGGCGAGCCCGAGGCCGCCGTGTTCACCACCGCCTACCAGCTGGAGCGCAAGTCGGGCGACGCCAAGCCGCGTCCGGTGCTGTTCGCGTTCAACGGCGGCCCTGGCTCGGCCTCGATCTGGTTGCAACTGGGCGCGCTCGGCCCCAAGCGCCTGCGCATCGGCAACGATGGCTCGATGCTGCCGCCGCCCTACGAGGTGGAGGACAACCCGCTCAGCTGGTTCGAGCATTTCGACCTGGTGTTCGTCGACCCGCCGCACACCGGCTACTCGATCACGGCCAGCGACGACGCGCGCAAGAAGATGCTGTCGGTGGACGGCGACGTGGCCTGCCTCACCGAGGTGATCCGCACGTGGCTGTCGCGCCATCAACGCTGGACGTCGCCCATCTACCTGGCCGGCGAGAGCTACGGCACCACGCGCGGCGCGGCCATGGCCGACAAGCTGGCGGAGCAGGGCGTGTCGCTCACCGGCCTGATCCTGATCTCGTGCGCGATGGACCTGCAGTCCATCGTGTTCGAGGCGCGCAACGACCTGCCGTACGCGCTGTTCCTGCCGGCGTTCGCGGGCGTGGCGCAGTACCACGGCTGCCTGAAAGGCCCGCAGGCCAAGTCGGCCGCCGCGGCGCGCGCGCTCGCCGCCGAGTTCGTCGACGCGGACTACCTGCGCGTGCTGCACCGCGGCGCCAACGCCACGCACGACGAGCGCGCCAAGGCCGCCAGGCGCATCGCCGAGCTCACCGGGCTGTCGCCCGCGCTGGTGGAGCATCGCAACCTGCGGATCTCCGACAACACCTTCTTCACCGAGCTGCTGCGCGATCGCGGACAGATCGTCGGCCGCCTCGAGGCGCGCGTGGCCGGGCCCATGGGCCTGGCGCGCACGCACGAGTGGGACTTCGACCCCGGCATGGAATCGCTGGTGGGGCCCTACACGATGGCCGGCATGGGCTACTTCATCGGCACGCTGGGGTTCGATCCCACGTGGAACTACGAGGTGCTGTCGATCGACACCAACAAGCACTGGAACTGGGGCCGCGGCGAGAACCCGCACGGCAACTCCTATTGCTGCACCAGCCCCGACCTGTCGCGCGCGCTGCGCCGCAACCCGCACCTGCGCGTGCTGGTGGCCAGCGGCCACTTCGACCTGGGCACGCCGTCCACCGCCAGCGACTGGTCGCTGGCCCAGCTCGACATCCCCGCCGACGTTCGCCAGCGCGTCACGCACAAGTACTACGACGCGGGCCACATGATGTACACGCGCGACGAGGACCTGGCCCAGCTCAAGAAGGACCTGGCGGCGTGGCTGCCATGACAATGCGCCGATGAAACCTCCGAAAAGACTCCAGCCCCTCGTCGACGAAGGGCTGATCGACAGCGTCGTGCGCCAGCTCATGAGCGGCAAGGAGGCGATGGTATTCGTGGTGCGCAGCGGCGAGGAGACGATCTGCGCCAAGGTCTACAAGGAGGCCACCAACCGCAGCTTCCGCCAGGCCGTCGACTACACCGAGAACCGCAAGGTGAAGAACTCGCGCCAGGCGCGCGCCATGGCCAAGGGCACCAAGTACGGCCGCGAGAAGCAGGAGGAGGCGTGGCAGAACGCCGAGGTGGACGCGCTGTACCGCCTGGCGGGCGCCGGCGTGCGCGTGCCCAAGCCCATCAACTTCCACGACGGCGTGCTGCTGATGGAACTGGTGACCAACGCCGACGGCGACGCGGCCCCGCGCCTCAACGACTGCGATTTCACGCCCGAGGACGCGCGCCGCCACCACGCCACGCTGGTGAAGGAGGCGGTGCGCATGCTGTGCGCGGGCGTCGTGCACGGCGACCTGTCCGAATTCAACATCCTGCTGGCCGAGGACGGCCCGGTCATCATCGACCTGCCGCAGGCCGTGGACGCTGCCGGCAACAACCACGCGCAACGCATGCTGATGCGCGACGTGGGCAACCTGGCCGCGTTCTTCGGCCGCTTCGCGCCGGAGCTGCGCGCCACCGAGTACGGCGCCGAGATCTGGTCGCTGTACGTGGGCGGCGCGCTGGCGGTGGATACGCCGCTCACGGGCCGCTACGAGCACCAGCGCGGCGAGGTCGACCTGCGCGCGGTGATGCGCGAGATCGAGGACACGCGCGAGGAAGAGGCGGAGCGGCAGCGGCGGATGGCGGGGGACTGAGCCCGGCGTCAACCGCGCGTGGCGGGGCCCACCTGCGTGACCGCATGCGTGGCCAGGTCCACCGACCACACGCGCTTGCGCTCGCCGGTGGCCAGCAGCGCGTGGCCCGACTTGTCGAGCGCGAGCTCCATCACGTAGACCTCCTGGACGTCCTGCTCCTCGGCCGCGTCGTATTCGGTGGTGTACAGCTGCACCGTCCACAGCACCTTGTCGGTCTTGTCCTCGACGGCGGCGATCACGCCGCCGCTCTGCGTGAAGCCGTGGTCCTTGGCGCGGCGCATCTGTTCGTAGCGGCCGCCCTTGGCGACGACGGGCTTGACGGGCTTGACGGGCGCGGGCGCACGGTGCTTGGCGGACCCCATGGGGTGTTCCTTTTGGGGTTCGGAGCGGGTTGGATGGGGTGCCCTGCGGCGGTCGAAAGCAAATTGTAGGAAGCGCCGTCCAGCGCGTCTCTCCGCTGATCGGGTGCCGGGATGGGGGGAACCACCTAGAATGGCGCCGTCGGCTCGCAAGGCCGACGCGTTCTCAGGGCGGGGCGAAATTCCCCACCGGCGGTATCCGCGATTCGTCGCGGGAGCCCGCGAGCGCCTTCGCATCCTCACGGGCGAAGGGTCAGCAGACCTGGTGCGATGCCAGGGCCGACGGTCACAGTCCGGATGAAAGAGAAACGCGAAGCATGAGCTGCTGCATGGGCGTCCCCGGCGGTGCGGCCGCTGCGTCATCGCGCGCCCTGATTCTGGCAACCACTCACTCGAGAGAACCATGAATCAGATGACTACCCAGCATCTCGTGCCCGCCGCCGCGCGCCTTCCGGCCCGCATCGCGGTGATCTGCTCCACGTGGCACAGCGACATCGTCGACCAGGCGAAGCAGTCGCTGCTCGCCGAGCTGCACCGAAGTCCGACGCCGCCAGGCCAGGTCGACCAGTTCGAGGTGCCCGGCGCCTTCGAGATCCCGCTGCTCGCGCTCAAGCTCGCGCGCTCGGGGCGCTACGACGCCATCGTGGCGTGCGGCCTCGTGGTCAACGGCGGCATCTACCGCCACGAGTTCGTCGATTCGGCGGTCATCGACGGGCTGATGCGCGTGCAGCTCGACACCGAGGTGCCGGTGCTGTCGGCGGTGCTCACGCCGCGCGACTTCCACGAGCACGAGGAGCACCAGCGCTTCTTCCGCGAGCACTTCGCCAAGAAGGGCGTGGAGGTGGCGCGCGCCTGCATCGAGACCATCGCCGGGCTGCGCCGCGTCGAGACGATGCTCAGGGGTCTGGCTCCGGCCAGCCTCAAGCCGATCGAAGCGGAGACGTCCCGGGCCGGTGCCTGACCCCGATCACGCCCGCGGCAACGTGAGCACGATCCTCACCCCGCCCGCCACGTTCTCCGCCGCCACCGTGCCGCCCATCTTGGCCATGTAGGTCTTGGCCACGAACAGGCCCTGGCCGCGCTGCGGGGCGAGGGCGTCGGCGGCGGCCTCCGCGTCGGGCGCGCCGGACACGCCGTACTCGAAGATCCGGTCGATCAGCTCGGGCGGGATCGCGTCGCCCTCGTTGTGCAGTTCGACGACTGCGCGCGCCTCGTCCACGCGCAGGCGCAGCGTGACGGGCGTGCCCACGCGGCGATGGCGTTGCGCGTTCTGCAGCACGTGCGTGATGACGTCCTCCAGCGGGTACTCGTCGGCCCGCACCACCACCGGCTCGCCCGGGCCGTCGTAGCGCACGTCGACGATGCCGGCGTGCGGCGCGTTGGCGGCCACCTCGGCCAGGAACGCGTCGAGATCCAGCGTGGCCAGCTGCAGCGTGGTCGACTCGAACGCCTCGCTGGGCGACGCGCTGCCATACAGCACGCGGATGGCCTGCTGCATGCGCAGGATGTAGCGCCGGCTGGCGTCGTCGGGCGCGCCGTGCAGCGCGATCAGCGACTGCAGCGGCGACATGATCTCGTGGCCCACGGCCATCCACTGGTCCTTCTCGCGCTCGGCGCGCAGGCGGTCGCGCTGCATGCTCTCGTCCACGCGCTGCATCAGCTCGGCGAGGTTGCTCGCCAGCACGCCCAGCTCGTCGGGGCCGCGCAGGTCGGCCACGTCCAGCGTCGACCAGCGGCGGCTGTCCCCGCCGTCGGCCATCACCGCGGCGGTGGCCGCGCGCGAGCGCTTGGTGAGCATCGTGATGCGGCGGATGATCGTCCACTCGATGGCGCCCCAGGCCAGCGCCAGCGCCACCAGCATCGCCACCACGAACCACGACACGCGCGTGGCCACCAGCGCCAGCGCGCGATTGGCGCTGCGCTCATCGCCGAAGCCGTGCAGCTCGTAGCTGCCGACGGCGGTGCGGATGGTCTCGGTGGCCTCGATGGGCACGTCCTGGTCCTCCACCGGCAGGCGGCGCAGCAGGCCGCGCACGGCGTAGCCCAGGAAGTCGTTGACGGCCTGTGGCATCCAGTTCGACGTCGGCGGCAGGGCCGGGGCCGCGCCCTTGATCGTGGCGAGCACGGACACGGGGCCGGCGCCCTGCTTGCTCAGTTGCAGCGTCTCTCCAGGCAGCAGCTGCGCGCCGAGGTCGGACAGCGAGAACGGCGCCGTCGCGCCAGGCCGCGCGCTGTCGAACAGCGGCGCGGCGTCACCCGGAGCGAGCCACTGCACGCGCACGTCGATGCGGTTCATGTCGGCCGGCGGCCACACAGGATGCGGCGACGTGACGACGTCCTCGTGCAGCACCTCCACCGGCAGGCGCACCGAGAAGAACGCGCGGCGGGTACAGGCGTCGAGATCCTTGCCGTCGTCCAGGCACGGGCCGCCTTGCCACAGCCAGCCGCGGAAGTCGCGCGCGGGGCGCGACAGGATGCCGCCGTCGGCGTCCTCGGCGAAGCCGGTGAGGCGGCCGCGCACCACGTTGGCGGCGGTGGCCGGCTCGGGCTCGAACGGCGCGATCCAAGCGTAGCGCCGACCGCGCAACGTGACGTCCACGCGCAGCCGGCTGGCCAGCGACAGGTCGTGCTCGCCGGTGGGATGCGCCACCGGCGGCGGGCTGGGCGCATGCCCCACCACGTACACGAAACCGCCGGCCCACGGGTTGCTGCCGAGGGCCACGCACAGCGCGGCGTCGCCAGGGTATTGCCGCGTGCAGCCGGCCATCTCCACGGCCTGCTCCACCTTGTTGTGGTCGTCGAAGTCGAGTGCCGAGAACGGCAGCACCAGCGGATGCACGGCGCCGGCCGACGCGGCCGACGACGCGGCCGGCCCCGGCGGATTCAGCAGCGCCAGCTGGCCCGCAGGATGGCGCAGCTGTGCCGCCACCTGCCCCATGGTCTTGGCGAAGCCATCGCGATAGCTGCGGTGGCTGAGCTCCTTCTCGTCCTGCAGCACCGACAGCGCGATGGCGACGGTGGCCACGGCCAGCAGCAGGAACACGCCGCGGAAGAACAGCCGCAGGCGGAAGAACGCGAGGCCGGGCCAGCGCCATGCGGCGAGGCGTCGGCGCCAGGTCATGCTTTCGTGGCGAGCCACTTGAAGCCGCGCATCGGCACGCTCTCGATGCCTTCGAACGTGGGCTCGATATCGCGGAACGCCTCGCGGATCGTGCTGATGTGCTTGCGCACGTTGTCGCGGTTGCGGCCCGTCTTCACCACCTGGAACAGGTCGTCGTAGGACACCACCTCGCCGCGATGCTGGTGCAGCGCGGCCAGGATGCGTTGCGCCGTCAGCGGCAGGTTGACGCGGTGGCCGCGCCACAGCACGGCGCCCTGGCCCAGCGGGTCGATGCTCAGCTCCTGGTCGACGGCCGTCGTGGGTCCGCCGGCCTTGGGGATGGGCCGGTCCTTGGAGGCCCGCAGCATCTCCAGCACCGTGTCGATGAAATCGGCCTCCTCGAAGGTGGTCTTCTGCAGGTAGTCCCAGGCATCGAGCGCCTTCATGGTGCTGCGGTAGATGGTGGCGGGCATGGCAGACACCACCAGCACCGGCGTGCCGTGCTGCTTGTTGATGGCGTTGATCAGCGCCACGCCGGCGTGGCGCTCGCGGCCCAGCTCGATGTCCATCACCACCAGGTCGTAGCGCTCGCGGGCGATGGCGCTCTCGGCGTCGTCGCGCGTGAACCACTGGTCGACCTGCAGGCCCGGCCGCGCCGACAGGATCCACCCTTTCAGCTGGTCGCTGGTGGGCGGATCGTCTTCGATGATCGCGACGCGGGTGGTGTTCGACACGATGGCAGACCTTTCGGTGGGGAGGCGTCGATTATCCGGCGGCCTCGCTGTCACGGGCGTGAAGGTTTGCTCCGGGCGCCGGAATGCAGTCGCCCCGGCGCGTCGTTGAACGCTCGGTGCGCGCTCGAAAGAATGCATCCACACACCGAGGAGAAGACCGACATGACCGACACCGACACCGACCACGTTCCGATCGACGCCGCCGCCCCGTTTCCGCCCACCCGCATCGATCGCCTCGCGGCGCGCCTGTCGCGGGTGCGTCCGCGGCCGCTGGTCGTCGGCGCCGTGCTGGTGGCCGCGACCTGGGGCCTGTGGACGCATCCGCCGCTGCGCAACGTGCCCAACGGCGACTTGGGCGTGCGCATGAATCGCCTCAATGGCGAGGCGACCGTCGTGCGAGCCGGCACCGAGTTCGTGGTCCCCGGCCTGCACGACCTGCGCGTCTACGACCTGCACGAACAGACCTTCCATCCCGCCGACAGCGAGTCGGCCGGCGGCAGCGCGCCGTTCCAGTCGGTGGAGGGCCTGTCGATCGGCGTGGACATCGCCGCGCACTACGTGCTCGACCCGGCCCGCATCGGCACGATCGCCCGCGACCTGCCGGCCGATGTCGGCGGCGAGGTGGTGGCGCCCGCGGTGCGCGGCGTGATCTACCGGGTGTTCACGCGCTACACCGTGCGCGAGATCTACTCGAGCAAGCGCGCCGAGATCCAGCAGGTGATCGAAGGCGAGTTGCGCCCCAAGCTGGCCGCCAGCGGCATCCTGCTGCGCGACGTGCAGATCGGCAAGGTCGACCTGCCGCCCGACTACAAGCGCGGCATGGAGTCGCTGCTGGCCGAGGAACTGGCCAGCGAGAAGATGCGGTTCACGCTCCAGCTTAAGGACAACGAGGTGAAGCAGGCCGCGCTGGAGGCCGAAGCCGACAAGGTGCGCCGCGAGAAGGGCGCCGAGGCCGCCGGCCAGGAGCAGATCATCGCGGCGAAGGCGCAGGAAGAGGCGATGGCCCACGTGCTGCCGTTCAAGCAGAAGCAGATCCAGCAACGCCAGCTGGAGGCCGAGGCCGACAAGGTGTCGCGCATCAAGACCGCCGAGGGCACCGCGGAGGCGCGCCGCATCGAGGCGTCGGGCGAGGCCGATTCGCGCAACAAGCTGGCCGATTCCGAGGTGTACCGCATGGACAAGGTGGGCAAGTCCACCAGCGAGCAGATGGCGCGCGAGGGCGAGCCCATCACGCGCCACCCGCTGCTGATCCAGAAGGCCATGGCCGACAAGCTGTCCGACAAGGTGCAGGTGATCATCGCGCCGCCGCCGGCCGATGGCGGCTTCATCGGCTCGGCGTTGCTGGGCAGCCGCAACACGCCGGCGGCGGGACCCGCACCCGCACCCGAACCCGCGCCCGCGCCGGCCAAGCCCGCCAACGGCGACGACGACAACGCCCCGCAGGAGAACCCGCAATGAGAGTCCGCACCTCGCGCGGCAGCGGCCAGATCGGCTACCGCCTCACGCGCCGCCGCCACGACTTCGGTCACCCGCTTCCGGAATGCAACCCGGTGCGCACGTTCGCGATCTGGGTGCTGGCCACGCTGGCGGCCACGGCCTGCATCGTGTTCCCGCCGGCGGCGCACGCCGCCCCGCCCGCGCCACGCTCCGGCCCCGTGATGCAGGACGCGCTGCCGCTGCGCAGCGGCGCCCGCAGCGGCGGCACGCCGCTGGCCACGCTCACGCAGGGCGAGCTGGTGGAGGTGCGCGGCGAGCGCATGGACTACCTGCAGGTGTGGGATCTCGCGCGCGAACGCGGCGGCTACGTGCGCGCCGGCGCGGTGCGCACGCTCGCGCCCACGCCCGACGAGGCGCCCGAACTGCTCGCGCTGGTGCGCTTCCTGCGCGATCGCAGCGGCTCCGAGTCGCTGGGCCTGGGCGTGGCGGCCGCGTACCTGAAGGCCGCGCCCGCCGGCACGATCACGGCCGAGGCGTTCGACGCCATGGGCACGATGGCCGAGCGCCTGGCGTGGCGCACCAACGTGGCCGCCACGAATGCGGCCAACGCGCCGGTGCGCCCGGGCGAGCCGAACATCGCCGCGCAGCTCGAGGTCGCCGCGGGGCTGGGCATCCACTTCGCCAGCCTGGAGCGCGACGCCCACGTCTGGCTCTGCTACGACGGCGACGCGTTCCGCCACGTGGCCGCGCCCGCGCCCACGCCGGAGCAATCGGCGCGCGCCGCGCTGGCGCTGAGGCGCCCCGACTGCATCGCCGACAGCACGCCGCCGCTGCAACGCTGGCAGGCCGACCGC
>JACMOG010000803.1 GCA_014378125.1 Vitreoscilla sp.
CGAACCGTCGCCCTCGCCTTCCCCCCTGGTGGCCCAGGCCGTCGTGCCAACGCCGCCGTCCCCGCCTGCTCCCGCTGCCACCCCGGTCGCGGCGCCCGCACCCGTCGCCCCGCGCACGCTCGCCGAGACCGACATCCAGTTCCTGACGCCGCTCGCGCCGGCCTACTCGCGCATCTCCTTGAAGATGCGCGAGTCCGGCCGGGCCGTGGTGCACATCTTCATCGACGAGTCCGGCCTGCCGCACGACGTCGCCATCGCCACGTCCACGGGCTTCGCCCGCCTCGACGACTCCGCTCTCACCGCCGTGCGCGCCGCGCGCTTCAAGCCCTGCCGGGCGAACGGCATCCCCGTCTCCGGCTGGGCGTTCATTCCCATCGAATTCGAGCTGCCCAAATGAACCTGCCCCAATCCATTCCCGCCCGCACCCGCGACGCCATCAACGACGCCGACGCGTTCCAGCGCGGCTTCGTCACCGGCGCCCCGGCGCGCGTCGCCAACGTGCGCAGCATCACCAGCGAGCAGCTGTTCGCCCACTTTCCCGAGGTGCAGATCGCGCATGGCGACGCCGTCTACCGGCTGCGCCAGACCTCGCTCGGCAAGCTCATCCTGACCAAATGACGGCGGCCGCGGGGCAACCCGCGCGCGCCTGGTGGCTCAAGACGCTCTATCGCTGGCACTGGATCAGCTCCGCCATCGCGTTGCTGGGCATGCTGCTGTTCGCGGCCACCGGGCTGACGCTGAACCACGCGGCGCAGATCGAGGCCCATCCGGTGGTGGTCGACCGCCAGGCGCAACTGCCCGCGCCGCTGCTGGCCGCGCAGGCGCCGGCCGTCGGCGAGCGCAAGCACGACGCGCCGCTGCCCGCGCCGCTGGCCGACTGGATCACCGGCGCGCTGCGGGTGGATGTTCGCGGCCGCTCCGCCGAATGGTCGTCCGACGAGATCTACGTGGCGATGCCGCGTCCGGGCGGTGACGCGTGGGTGCGCATCGATCGCGCCACCGGCGCGGCCGAGTTCGAGGACACGAACCGCGGCTGGGTCTCCTACCTGAATGACCTGCACAAGGGCCGCAGCGCCGGCACGGCCTGGAGCTGGTTCATCGACGCCTTCGCCGTCGCCTGCCTCGTGTTCACGCTCACCGGCCTGGTGATCCTCAAGATGCACGCCGGCAACCGGCCCGGCACCTGGCCGCTGGTCGGCCTGGGCGTGGTGTTGCCAGTGCTGCTGGCCCTTCTCTTCATCCATTGATTCCTTCCAGGACGCCAACCCGATGCTGACCCGATATTCGTTCGCCCTCACCGCCGCCGTGACGGCCGTGCCCGCCTTGTCCGCCGAGCTCACGCTGAAGGTGCAGCTGCCGCGCATGGACATCGCCGAATACCACCGCCCGTACCTGGCCGCGTGGATCGAGAAGGCCTCCGACCAGTCCTACGCCGGCAACGTCGCACTCTGGTACGACGTCAAGAAGCGTGACAACGGCGGCGCGAAGTGGCTCGAGGAGATGCGCTCGTGGTGGCGCAAGAGTGGCCACGACACGGCAGTGGTGGACGGCGTCACCGGCGCCACGCGCACCGCCGGCGACCACGCGATCAACCTGCTCGACGCCAAGGCCGTCGCCGCGCTGCCCCCCGGCCAGTCGGTGACCACCACGTCCTCCTCGGTGCGTCCGATGCGCGTGGTGTTGCGCAGCGTGACGCCCTTGGCCAGGTCGCTCTCGAGCGTCGACGTGAACATGTCCATCTTCACGTGGTCGAAGTCGCTGTTCAGGCCGTAGTAGTTGCTGGGGTCGACGGCCGGGCCGGGCTTCTGCGCGGGCGTGGTGCCGCTGGCGGCGCCGAACACGTAGCCCTTCAGGCCGAAGGCCGATTACGCCGCCGTCGGGCCGGTTGTCCTGCTGCACGTGCAGGACGCTGATGGTCTCGCGGGTGGCGGTGCCCAGTCCGAAGGTGGCGGTGGGCGCGATGCCCCAGCGCTTGGCGCGTACCTGGTCGCGGCCCGGCGTGCCGTCGGCCTGCGCCATCAGGTTCAGGCGCCCGGCGCTGCCCGGCAGCGCCGCCAGCGGGGCGTTGAGGTCGGCCGTCACGCGCTTGCGGTCGGCCGTGCCGCCGATCAGGTTGATCGAGTCGCCGGTCTGCGTGCTGCCTTCTCGCCCAGTTGCATGGTGACGCCCGGGGTATTGCGCAGCGCCTCGGAGAGCGACGTGGCGGCCTGCTGCTGAAGCAGCTCCTTCTTGATGACGGTGATCGTCTGCGGCGTTTCGAGGATGGGCTGCGTGAACTTGGGCGACGAGACGACGTCGGCCTTGTAGTCGTTGTCCTTTTCCGGCGCCGCCGTCACCTTCGTGGTGGGCAGCGTGGTGGCGCCCCGGGCCTGCGAGGCGGGCGCGGCCGGCGTCGCGGCGGACTGGGCCAGCACGGCACCCGGCAGCGCCAGCGCGGCGGCGGCGAGGGCCAGGGACGAACGATGGCGCGGCTGGCGGTCGGCCGCGTGCTTGCGGCTCTGGATGTCGGTCATGGATCTCTGCTCCGAACGAGGGCTTGGGACGTGTCGGCTGGCGTCCTGCGGCCCGTGTTCGAACGGGATCCTTCGGGAGATGCTGGCGGGGTCAGGGACTGATAGGCGTCAATCGAGAATGCCAACGATTCTCATTACGTAAGTCAAACTTGCCTCACACACAGCAACATGCGGGCGTGCTACCACAGGAATGGCTCGCAAGCCGGCACACGAGCGAAGCGCGGACAGCGTATGCTCGCGGCCTTTCCGAACCCGAGAGGATGAACTCCACCATGGCAACCGAAGCAACCAAGACCTCCGCTTTCATGAAGGCCCTGAAGCCGAGCCCCGCGCTCGCCGCGATCGTCGGCACCGAGCCGCTGCCGCGCACCGCCGTCACCAAGGCGCTGTGGGACTACATCAAGGCGCACAACCTGCAGAATCCGGCCAACAAGCGCAACATCCTGTGCGACGCCAAGCTCAAGGCCGTCATGGGCAAGGACGAAGTCACGATGTTCGAGATGACCGGCCTGGTCGGCAAGCACCTGAGCTGATCGCGCTGCGGCCGCGCGCCTCGCGCGCGCGGCGGTCGTCCTGCGGTCAGTCGCAGGTATGACGCACTGGCGCGGGCGCCCTGCCCGCCGCCGCCTGGAGCGCCGCCTCGGCGCGAAACCGGGCACGTCGATTGCCGCAAATGGGCCGCTCGGCCTGTAGATATCACGACTGTTCCAGAACCGGATTGCCACATCGGCAAATCCATGCGTGGCAGCAGTATTTACCGCAGGCCGCGTGCATCCAACCCATGAGTTGTTCATGCTCCGGGGAAAGCGCCTGAAACTCCTGCCCGACCGTCGATGATCACGCTCACCGTTCTCGCCATATACCTCGGCTGCATATTGACGGTGCACCTGCGCGGCCGCGTCCGCCACAGTTTCTGGGGCCAGGTCTTCGACCATTCCGGCCTGCTCGCCCCGATCAACGTGTTCCTGTACGCTTTCTCCGCCGTACCGAACAAGCCATATATCGCCACCAGCGAGTTTCCCGAACTCGAGCCGCTTCGCGCGCACGCCGACACGATCCGCGCCGAGGGCCTGGCGCTGATGGCGCAAGCCCGGATGAAGTCGCCCGACCAGAGGGACGACGCGGGATTCAATTCCTTCGCCAAGTCGGGCTGGAAGCGCTTCTACCTGAAGTGGTATGACGACGCCCATCCTTCGGCACAACGACTATGCCCCCGCACGACCGAGTTGCTGGCCGGCATACCCAACGTCAGCGCCGCGATGTTTGCCACGCTGCCACCCGGCGCCGTGCTCAATCCCCACCGGGATCCCTATGCCGGGTCGATGAGATACCACCTGGGCCTCGTCACGCCCAACAATGATGGCTGCAACATCGTCGTCGACGGACAACCCTACAGCTGGCGCGACGGCGAAGGGGTGATATTCGACGAGACCTTCATCCACGCGGCCGAGAATCGAACCGACGTCGAGCGCCTGATACTCTTCTGCGACGTCGAGCGGCCAATGCGTGCGGGGTTCGCGCGGCGTTTCAACCACTGGTTCGGGCGCCACGTCGTGGCGGCGGCCGCCTCTCCCAACGAGCCGGGCGATCGCACGGGCGTCATCAACCGCCTGTTCTTCCTGTCCGACCGCGCCGGCCAGCTGCGCCGCCGCTACAAGGCCTGGAACCGCACCGCCTATCGCCTCACCAAGGCCGGGCTGACGGGGGGGCTGGTCGGGGCCCTGGTGGTTCCCTCATCGGTGCGGACGATCCAGCACGCAATGTCCGCGAAGGCCGGGGGGCACGCCACCGACGATCGCGGCCGCGCGCCTGCGCCATCGCTCAACTGAGCCTTCGCGCAACGGGCCGACGTCACGCTCTTCCACGCCGTACGGCGCATTGTTCCGCTACGATCCTGTCCAGGATCCGCTTCCAATGTCCCTGTGACAACCGCCCCTTGAGCTCCGAGACTTCCCTTGCCGAACTGCGCCTGACCACCCGTGCCGAGCACGACCGCATCGAGCGCCTGCTGCGCCTGACGGAGGCCATGCCCCTGGAGCGCTATGCCGCCATCCTGTGCGGCTTCGACGCGTTCCTGCGCGTCTGGGTGCCGCGCATCCACGCGGCGCTGCCGGAGCGCCTGCAAGGCTGGTTCCGGCCGCGCCGGCGCGGCGGCTTCGCCAGCGCCGACGTCGAGTGGCTGCGCTCGGTAGGCGGCCTCGAGCTGGTCGACCTGGACGCCCGCGCGGCCGCCGCGTTGCCGCTGGGCGAGTTGTCCGAGGTGCTGGGATCGTTGTACGTGATCGAAGGTTCCGCGCTGGGCGGCCGGGTCATCGCACCGCAGCTCAAGCGCACGTTGGGGTTGGCGCAGGGCCGCGGCGCCAGCTATTTCCATGGATTCGGCGGGGAGACGGGCGTGATGTGGAACAACTTCCGGGTGTTGACGGCGCTCGAGCTCGGCGACTCGTCGCGCGCCACCGTGCTGGCCTGCCTGAGCGCCAAGCGCACGTTCGGCGCGTTGATCGAGCTGTTCGCGCCACTGGACGGCGCAGACGACACCCTGCCCGCCTCGGCCGCCGCGCCGCAGCACATCGCGCCGGCGCTGCTGATGGCGTATGGCGAGGACGATCCCGACGCCACGCGTCCGGCCCCCCTGGAACCCGACCACATCGACATCCCCGTCGACGAGCCCGAGGAAGGCGACACGGTGTTCGACATTCCCCTCGACGAGCCGGGCGACGGCAGCCTGGACACGCAGCCATTGCCGCTTTGAACGATAGGTCGCGGCGCCGACGCGATTGATGTTGAAATGGATCGATGCCATCGCCACAGATTCCCGTTGAGCTGACCCTCGACAATTGCGATCGCGAACCGATCCACATCCCCGGTTCAATCCAGCCCCACGGCGCCCTGCTGGCGCTCGACCGCCTGGGCCGCCTGAGCCACGCCAGCACCAACGCCACCGAATTGCTGGGCGTGCCGCTGGCCTTCGGGCGCACGCTGCCGTCCTCCACCTACGGGGGCGATGCCGCGCTCGAGCAGCAGTTTCGCGACGCGCTGGCCGATGCTGTCGGCGAGGAGCTGGTCACCAGTTCGCTGGAGACCACGATGCGCGGCACCACGTTCGACGTCGTGATGCATGCACATAACGGCCGCGTCGTCTGCGAGTTCGAGCGGCGCGCCGTCGATTCCGGCGAGGTGTCCACGTTCGCGCACCTGGCCTACCGGTCGATGGACACGCTCAAGCGCCAGCGCTCCATCGAGCGGCTGCTCGACGCCGCGGTGGTGGCCGTGCGCAAGATCACCGGCTTCGACCGGGTGATGGCCTACCGTTTCCAGCACGACGACTCGGGCGACGTGGTGGCCGAGGCGCGCAGCAACGCGCTCGAGCCGTACCTGGGCCGGCGCTATCCCGCCAGCGACATCCCCGCGCAGGCGCGGCGGCTCTACATCCTCAACACGCTGCGCCTGATCGCCGACATGGACTATGTGCCGGTGCCCTTGCTGGCCGACGCCGCGCAGGTGGTTCCGCTGGACTTGAGCCACAGCGTGCTGCGCAGCGTGTCGCCGATCCATATCGAGTACCTGAAGAACATGGGCGTGGGGGCGTCGATGAGCGTGTCCATCGTCATCGGTGGCCGGCTGTGGGGCATGCTCGCGTGCCATCACATGACACCGCGCCAGGTGCCCTACCCCATCCGCATGGCCGTCGACGTGATGGCACAGGTGATCGCGTCCACCGTGCAGTCGCTGGCCGCCCGGGATCGCGAGACCGCCATCGCGCGTGCGGCGTGGCTACGCACCGAGATCGTGCGCGCCATCGCGGTGGGCAACGAGATGGGCAACGAGCTCACCGAGGTGGTTGCGAACGAGTCGCCCGCGCTGCGCGAGAACCTGGGCGCCGACGCGCTGTTCCTGACGCTGGAAGGCGTGCCGCGCACTGCGGACAACGTCGACCCGGACTGGGCGCGGGCCCTGGCCGCCTGGCTGGCCACGCGCTCGGAGAGCCTCGTGCACGTGCATGACGGTGCCGAACTGCCCCCTGCTTCCGGTGCCGATCCCGATCAACACTGGTGCGGCGTCCTCGCGCTGCGCTTCGACGCGCCGCGCAATGGCTGGATCGTGGCGCTGCGGCGTGAGGTGGTCCAGACGATCCGCTGGGGCGGCAAGCCGGACAAGATCATCGCGCACGGCCCGCTCGGCCCGCGCCTGACCCCGCGCGGCTCGTTCGCGGAGTGGCGCGAGACGGTGCGCGGACGGTCGGATCCGTGGAACGAGGTGGAGCTGGAGATCGCCTCGCAACTGCTCGACAGCGTGGGCCGCGCGTACACCGATCGGGTGCTGGAGATCGACCAGATGCGCTCGCAGCTGTGGGCCGTTCTCGGACACGACCTGCGCAACCCGCTGCAGTCGCTGAGCATGGCCAACGCCGCGCTGGAACGAGGCGGCGAGCCCGGCCGCCTGAACTCCGTGATCCGCAGTTCCACTCACCGGATGAAGCAGTTGCTGGGTGACGTCCTGGACATCTCGCGCCTGCACCACGGCTTCGACCTGACGATGCAGTGGGCCCGCGTCGACCTGGTACCCGTCATCCGCCAGCTCGTGGAGGAGTCGCAGGTCGCGTTTCCCACGATCGCCTTGCCCGTGACGCTGCCCGACGCCTTGTTCGTCGAGGCCGACGAAGGCCGCTTCACGCAGGTGGTGGCCAACCTGTTGAGCAACGCGCGTCACCACGGTCTTGGCAACATCGTGCTTCGGCTCGGCGAGGAGGATCGCATGGCGGTGTTCACCATCACCAACGACGCGCCCCCGATTCCGCCGGAGATCGTGACGGCGTTGTTCGATCCGTTCAAGCGGCAGTCGGCCGTCAACCAGCGCAACCGCACCGGCATGGGCCTGGGCCTGTACATCGCCCACCAGGTGATCCGCGGCCATCAAGGCACGCTGGTGCACATTCCTGGCGACGGCACGGTCACGTTCGAAGCGCGGATTCCGCTGGCGCGCGCGGTGTAGGCGAGTCCTGCAGTCAGGCCGAGCCGCACCCGGCCCCATCGAACGTATAGCTGCTCACCTTGCCGTTCTCCACCAGGAAGCGCGTGGTGCAGGTCACCGGCGTGGCCTGGCCCACGGGCGCGGTGACGCCCACGCCGCCGCCGACCGAGGTGTGGCCGCCGCCGAAGCCGAACCCGCCGATGGAGAAGCTCACCGTCGGTGGCGGGACGGCGCCGTTGGCGATCACGTACGTGAGCCACCTGCCGTTGCCGATCTGCTCCTCGGCCACGGGCTTGCCCCAGCGGGCGCGCAGGTTGTCCTCGGGCGCGCCCTGCCACTGGCTCAACGCCTGTTCGTAGGCCTCGCCGCGCGATGGGGGCGTGGCACAGCCGCCGACGGCCAGGGCCAGCGGCAGCGCGGTGGTCAGCAAGAGAGTCCTGGCGCGCATCGTGTTTCTCCTGTCGAGGTGGTTTCTCGCAATGATGCACCTTGCACGGCAACGCGCTTGCCCGGCCTTGGGCTTCGGCCAGAGGGCTTTGTGTCGCACAGGGCTTTATTCATGATGGTTGACATCCATTATTCATGATGACTGAACTTTAACCATCCAATCTCGCCAGGGAACTCCCATGCCGCGCGTTTCACGGGCCGAAGCCGAAACCCACCGACAGCAGATCACCGACGCCTCCGCCCGCCTGTTCCGCGAACGCGGCGTCAAGGGCGTCAGCGTGGCCGACCTGATGGGCGCCGCCGGGCTCACCCACGGCGGCTTCTACGGCCACTTCGAGTCGAAGGACGCGCTGGCCGGCGTGGCCGTGGCGCGGGCGTTCGAGCAGTCGGCCGAGCGCTGGCACAAGCGCATCGCGTCCAAGCCCGACGACGCTTCGCGTCGCAGCCTGCTGCTGGACAAGTTCCTGGCCTCGCAAAGCATCAAGGACGTCGGCCACAGCTGCCCGACGGTGTCGCTCGCCACCGACGTGTCGCGCGAACCCGCCGATGCGCCGATCCGTGCGGCGTACGCCGACGGACTCGAGGCGCTCCTGCGGATCCTGGCCGACGTGGAGCCCGGGGCCGGCGCGGCCGCGCGCCGCCAGGCCGCGCTGGCCGACTACGCCACGATGGCGGGCGCGCTGCTGCTGGCGCGCGCCACCGAAGGCTCGCCGCTGGCCCACGAGCTGCTCGCGGCCGCGCGCACTCGCCTCATGCCGACCCAGGAGGCCTGAGGATGTTCGCCACCCCCGTCGCCCACTGGTTCGGCCGCCGCGGCATCCACTTCTCGTGGGTCGTGATGGGCATCGCCTTCCTCACGATGCTCACCTCGTCGGCCGCGCTGGGCCTGCCCGGCGCCTTCCTGCTGCCGCTCAGCAAGGAGTTCGGCTGGAGCACCGACCAGATCTCCGGGGCCATCGCGCTGCGCTTCGTGCTGTTCGGCCTGATCGGCCCGTTCGCGGCCGTGCTGATGGAGCGCTATGGCCTGCGCCGCATCATCTGCAGCGCGCTGCTGCTCATCGCCACCGGCATGGTGCTGGCCACGCGCATGACGGCGCTGTGGCAGCTCGTGCTGCTGTGGGGCGTGGTGCTGGGCGTGGGCTCGGGCCTCACGGCGCTGGTGCTGGGCGCCACCGTGGCC
>JACMOG010000804.1 GCA_014378125.1 Vitreoscilla sp.
GCATCGCCTCGTTGATGTCGGTGTGCACCACCAGGCCCGTCGGCCCCACCCGCTTGGCGAACGCGCGCGCCAGGTCGCCCGTGCCGCCGGCGATGTCCAGGGCCTTGTCTCCGGCCTTCAGGTTGGCCACCGCCACGGTGTACTTCTTCCAGGCTCGGTGCATGCCGCCCGACATGAGGTCGTTCATCACGTCGTACTTCTTCGCGACGGAGTCGAACACGCCGCGCACCCGCGTGGCCTTCTCGGTCTCGTCGACGGTCTCGTAGCCGAAGTGGGTCTGGGTCATGTTGGATTCTCTAGTGCGAATGGCAGGCGCCGCCGGCGGGCTTGGTCATGTCGGCGTCGCGATCGAGCCCGGCCTGTGCCAGGCGCTCGAGGTACTGGGCGAACAACGCGTCCTGCTGCGAGCCGAGGCGGTACAGGTAGTCCCAGGTGAACAGGCCACTGTCGTGGCCATCGGAGAACGTCGGCTTGACGGCGTAGTGGCCCACCGGCTCGATGGCGTCGATGCCGACGTCGCGCTTGCCGGTCTGCAGCGTCTCCTGGCCCGGGCCGTGGCCCTGCACCTCGGCCGACGGCGAGTACACGCGCATCAGCTCGAACGGGATGCGGAAGGCGCGGCCATCGTCGAACTCGATCTCGAGGGCGCGCGACTGCTGGTGCACCACGAGCGACAGGGGCGTGCGCTGGACAGGAGGAGAAGCCATCTCGCCAGTTTATCGTTTACCCGGGCCCGCGCCGGCGGACGGCGGCGAATCGCCCCGCGGCAACTCCCCCGAACGGGGGAATCGTAACGACGTAACAAGCTGTGAGAATCCGCGTCGACCCCTTCTTTTCCGCGCGCCCATGACCCGCCTGCTTCCGCTGCTCGCCATCGCCCTGTCCACCTCCGCCTTCGCCGACCTGCAGAAATGCCCCGGCCCGCAAGGCACGACGATCTTCACCGACAAGGACTGTCCTGCCCTGGCCAGGCCCGCCGGCGCCCCGCCACCGCGTGCCGCGGCCGCCCCCGGTGCCGCCATCGCCCCGGTGGACGCCCCGCTGCCGCTCCAGGAGACCGGCGTGCCGGTGGTCGTGCAGATGGCCGGCCGCTTCGCCTGGCTCGACGACGACACCCTGGCCATCACCACCTTCGCCGACCCCGCCGCCAAGGCGCCGTGGATGGTGCGCAAGATCGTCGCCTACGACGTGCCCTCGGCGCGCAGCAGCGTGCTGGTGGCGCGCGGCTTCGTGGACTGCACCAACGCCGCCTACAACCTCGTCAGCCTGGAGACGGGCGACCTCGAGTCGCGCTTCGCGGTCGGCTCGCACGCCGCGCCGTCGGTGCAGCAGTTCCAGGTATGGGATCCGGCCGCGCGCCGGCTGTCGCCCGCGCCGGCCGAGTTCAAGGCCGCCTGGCACCCGTCGGCGTGCATGAAGCCCGCCCCCGAAGATCTGGCACTCCACGACCTGCTGGCCAGCAAGAAGCCCGTGCGCTACCTGCAGCCCGAGCACGGCACGCTGGCGTGGGGCACGCTGGACGACAGCGGCCACCCCGTCGGGCCGACGCTGGTGACGCCCAGGAAGAAGATCACGCTGGCGCTGGGCATCAACGACATCTCGCACGACGTGCGCTGGCTGCCGTTCCGCAACGCCTACCAGCTGGCACCGGGCGCCCACGACGCCGCGCTGGATCCGCCGCGCGACGTGCCGCTGCTGACGATGGACCTCGACGGCCGCCTCGCCCGCCACCCGATTCCCACGGGCCTCGTGCGCCAGCTCGACGCGCTGCACGCGGGCGCGCCGGCCGAGATGATCGCCCCCCGCGCCGGCGACCTGGTGATCCACCCCGGGGCAGCCGCCAACGGCGCCGGCCTGTACCTGGTGCAGGGCGAGCAGAGCCGACGCATCTGGTGCACTGCCCGGCCGGCGCCCGGCCAGGCCGCCGGAGCGGACGGCTGCACGATGTCGCAGGCAGTGGCGGTGTCGCGGGACGGCTGCCGCATCGCGTTCGACGCTCAGCCGGCCGTGGCCGTCGCGACAGGGTTCCCGGCGTCGCCCACGCTGAAGGTGCTGACGCTGTGCGACGGCACGCTGCCGACGGCGGCGGCCGCGGCGGGGCCGAAAAGGAAGAAAGGCTGACCGCTCAGTACCAGGGGTTGGTGAGCGCCAGCCGCACCAGGTTGCGGCCGGGCGTGGCGGCGCAGCGCCAGCCGCGGCGCTCGTAGAAGCTGCGTGCCTTGGTATCGGCGTCGGTGCTGAGCCACACCGTGCTCAACCCGTTCGTCCAGAGCCACTCCACCATCGTGTCGTGCAGGAGCGAGCCGTGGCCGCGACCCTCGGCGCGCGGGTGGACGAACAACGCCCACACGTTGGCGCCGCGGGCGTCGCCGATGGCGAAGGCGACGATCTCGTCGTCCTCCTCGATCACCCAGCCGCGGCCACGGACCTCCAGCTGGGAGATGACCTCGTCGTCCTCGATGCCGCCCGGTGCGAGGGTGTTCTCGACCACGGCGTAGCGCACCCGCCAGATGCCGGCGAGGTCGGCGCGGGTGGCCTCACGCAACCGAGTTTGGGTCGTCGTCGTTTCCATTGCTCGTCCATCGATCTTGCTGCGGGTCTGATGCCCGTCTTTGGTCCCCCCTGGCAACGCCAAGTCATGGTAGCGGCCCGCTTCCGGGGCGCGTATCGATGACTTCACGGATGACGCGAGATTCGAGCCGCGTCAAGCGGCCGTTTGTCACGCGCCGGGCGCCAACGCCGCCACGGCCCGCGCCACGCGCGCGTCGAGCTCGGCCAGGCCCATGCGCAGGCGCGTGACGGGCGCGGGCGCCACCTCGCGCGCGGCCGCCCCCCACACGGGCGCGGGGAAGTGGCTGTCCCAGTCGAATCGGGCGATCACGTGCCAGTGCAGGTGCGGCACCACGTTGCCCAGGCTGGCCAGGTTGATCTTGGTGGGCTGCAGCGCGTCGCGCAGCACGCGTTCCACCGCGCCCACGGCCCCCATCAGCCCCGCCTGCTCCGCCAGCGACAGGTCGCTCCACTCGGCCACGTGGGCGCGCCAGACCACGCGGTAGAACGCCGGGAACGCGGCGTCCACGGCGCGGATCACACGCCACTGCGCGGACTGGAACACCATCGCGCCGCCGGGCTCGCGGCACAGTTCGCAGGCCGGGCGGAACGCCGGTGTATCGAAGGGCTGGAAGACGGACATGGCGAGGGCAGGCGATGTTGTGGAGTGCGGGCCGCTCCAGGTGCGACGCGGGCCCGCGATGCGTTATTGTGTGACAGCCGGCGCCCGCCGGCGCGCCACCTCCGAATCGACTCCTCGCCCTTTCGCCGGACCCATCACGATGACGTTGCAGCGCCGTTCCCTGCTCGCGCTCGCCGCCGGCGCCCTCGGGCCTTCCGCCGCGCTGCTGAGCCCTTCGGCCCGCGCCGCAGATGCGTATCCCAACCACGCGCTGCGCTGGATCGTGGCCTATCCGGCGGCCGGCGGCTCCGACTTCCTGGCCCGCCAGCTCGCGCCGCAGATGGCCAGGCAGATGGGCCAGACCATCGTCGTCGACAACCGCCCCGGCGCGGCCGGCATCATCGGCACCGAGGCGGCGTCCAAGCAGCCCGGCGACGGCTACACGCTGCTCACGGGCGACAACGGCGCCATGGTGTTCCACACCGCGCTGTACAAGACGCTGCCCTACAACCCGTCCGACTTCGTGCCGCTGGGCTTCATGGCCAGCTTCCCGCTGATCCTGGTCGTCAACCCCAACGCGGGCTTCACCAGCGCCGCGCAGTTGCTGGACGCGGTCAAGAAGAGCCCCGGCAAGTACAGCTACGCGTCGCCCGGCGCCGGCAGCCCGCACCACCTCGCCATGGAGCTGCTCAAGCAGCGCACCGGCAGCTTCATCGTGCACGTGCCCTACCGCGGCACGGCGCCGGCCATGCAGGACGTGATGAGCGGCCAGGTGCCCATCATGGTGGTGGACACCGCCGCCGGCCTGGCCCAGATCAAGGGCGGCAAGCTGAAGGCGCTGGCCGTGACCAGCGCCCAGCGCAGCGCCGCCTTGCCCGATGTGCCGACCATCGCCGAGGCCGGCCCGGTGAAGGGCTTCGACGCCAGCTCCTGGTTCGGCCTGTTCGCCCCAACCGGCACGCCGCCCGACATCGGCAACCGGATCCAGCAGGAGACCGCGAAGGCGTTCCAGTCACCGGCCTTCAAGGAGCGCTTGGTGTCGCAAGGTGCGATCCCCGGCGGTCAACCGCCGGCCGAGTTCGTGAGGTTCATTGCGGCCGAGACGAAGAAGTGGGCGCAGGTGGTCAAGGTATCGGGCGCGAAGGTGGATTGATTCCGGCCGGCGAGCGACGAAACCCGAACAGTGGCCGCAGCCATGCCACGCGGCGCGCCACTTCGGCCATCACGACGCACGCGGTTCCCGCGCCGGAGATGACCAGCAGAGCTTCGACAGCCCCGCCGAGTTGCAGCGGCTTGAGCCAGACCGCCAAGGCGATCAGCGCGGTCTGATGGACGATGTACCAGGCAAAGATCACGTCGACGAAGTAGGCACGCCAGCGGTGGTCATGGTTCAGGTATCGCAGGCCGAAGCCGAGCGCGGCCAGCACCGCGCCCCAGGCCTGCGCTTCACGGCCGGCGCGGCCCACCCAGCGCTGCCATTCGCCCGGCGCGAACGCCTCACCCGCCCCCAACGTCAGGCCGATGAACACCGCGCCACCGAGCACGGCGAGCGCCAGCGCCGGCCAGCGCAAGCGGTCGAGCGCGAGCCACAGCACGGGCCGGCGCACGAGCATGAAACCGAACAGGAACATCCCGAAGAAGAGTGCGTGGTTGTACCAATCGCCAACCATCGCGTGGGTGCTGCCAAAGCGTGGAAAGAGCGTCATGCGCAGCAGCCACAGCACGAACCACGGGCCGACCAGCAACGCCACGAGCAGCGCGCGCGAAGGCGTGGCCCGCAGGGCTTCGGCAGCGCGCGGCTTCGGCGCGAGCACCACGACAATCAGCGTGTAGATGAGCAGGTAGGCGATGAACCAGAGGTGGTTCCAGGTCGGAATCGGGGTGTGGAAGCTCTGGTCGCGGCGCAGGTAGCGACCCCAGAACGCCATGAAACCACCGCTGTAACGGCCCGCCTCGACGACCTCGAAGTACACCTGCGGCACCACCACCACCAGCATGCCGAAGACGAGTGGAACGAACAGCCGCATGCCGCGCTGCCAAGCGAGTGCACCGCGCCCGATGCGCATCGCCATGAAGGCGGTGGCCGTGCCGGAGATCACGAACAGCAGCGACAGACGCCACGGGTTCAAGGCCAGCATGAACGCCGCGAGGACCGGCCCGCCGCGATAGTCGCTCGTCACGTGGAAGCCCCACGGCAGGTACAGCATGCCGACGTGGTAGCCGATCAGCAACGCAAAGGCCGCGATGCGCAGCCAGTCGAGGTCGTATCGGCGCGTGCTGGCGGCTACACCGACAGCCACGCCATCGGCCGCACCGGCGACCACACCGGCGAGCGCGGGTGCCGCGCCTGCCCGGCCGGCTGGAATCACTCGATGCCTGCCATGCCCGCGTCCAGGTAGCGGGCGCCCGCCACGCGCGCCGGGTCGAACAACGCGTCGAGCTGCGCGACCTGTCCGGTGGTCAGCGGGTCGCGCGCCGCGGCGGCGACGTTCTGCTCCAGGTAGCCGATGCGGCGCGTGCCCGGGATCGGCACGACGTGCGGGTGCTTGGCCAGCAGCCAGGCCAATGCAAGCTGGGCATTCGTCATGCCGAGCGCTTCGGCCTGGCCGCGCAGGCCTTCGACCAGTTCGCGGTTGCTGGCCTCGGCGGCGCCAGTGAAGCGCGGGTTGTGCTTGCGGAAGTCGTTGTCGGCGAGCGTGGCCGAACTCACCGTGCCGGTCAGGAAGGCACGGCCCAGCGGGCTGTAGGC
>JACMOG010000805.1 GCA_014378125.1 Vitreoscilla sp.
CGGACGCGCATATTTCTTCCTGCAGTACGGTGCGCAGTACGCGATGTGGTCCGACTTCAACTTGACCTTCAGTGCCGTCGTTTCCGGGTCTGAAGGCCACAGGTCGTGGTCCGGAACCTTGCCGGCGCCGGCAAGCGCCTTCGCGTCGACCACCGTCTCGTTGCCCTTCCAGGACAGTCCGTGGGGAACCGACCTGAGAACGGGATTCAATACCGTGACGGATCCCGCCACGCAGATTGCCTCGCGGCTTTGCACCTCTCCTAACTGAGGGGGACACGCAGCGCGCCGAACAGGCGCGCGACTGGTCATCCATGTTGCCAAGCAAGAGCGGGCAGATCACCCTGATCGGCATGCCCGGTTGTGGAAAATCCACGATCGGGCGACAACTGGCGCGCATGCGCCAGTTGCCGTTTCTGGATTCCGATCACGAGATCGAACGATTCCTGGGCTGCTCCATCCGTGAGTTCTTCGATCGCGAAGGCGAGCCCGCCTTCCGCGACGTCGAGGAGCGCGTGATCGGCGAGACGCTGTCCACGTCGCAGTTGCGCGTCATCGCCACCGGCGGCGGCAGCGTGCTGCGTCCCGCCAATCGCGAGGCCATGCACTCGCGGGCCACGGTGGTGTACCTGCACACCCAGCCGGAGGATCTGGCGCGCCGACTGAGCCGCGACACCCAGCGTCCGCTGCTGCAGGTGGCCGACCCGCGCCAGCGCCTGCGCGACCTCTACGCGGTGCGCGATCCTCTCTATCGCGAGGTGGCGCACATCGTGGTCGATACCGCCCACAAATCGGCCGCGATGCTGGTCAATCTCATCTCCATGCAGCTCGACATGGGCATCGGGCCGCGCCAGGACGCAGAATAGCGGTCGATGCAGACCACTTCCGAACTTCTCCAGGCCGCGCCCACGCGGGTGCAGATCGCGCTCGGCGACCGCAGCTATCCGATCCTCATCGGCGGCGACCTGCTCTGCGATCCGCACACCTGGGCGCCCCAGGCAGATCGCAAGGCCCTCGCGCTGATCGTCACCAACGAGACGGTCGACACGCTCTATTCGACGACGCTGGCCCAAGCACTCGCGCCGCACTTCGCCCGCGTGCGCACCCTGGCGCTGCCCGACGGCGAGGTCTACAAGGACCTCGGCCATCTCAACCTGATCTTCGACGAGCTGCTGGGCCAGGAGGCCGACCGGCGCACGGTGCTGTTCGCGCTCGGCGGCGGCGTCGTCGGCGACATGACCGGCTTCGCCGCGGCCTGCTACATGCGCGGCGTGGCGTTCGTGCAAGTGCCCACCACGTTGCTGGCCCAGGTCGATTCGTCGGTGGGCGGCAAGACGGCGGTCAACCATTCGCTGGGCAAGAACATGATCGGCGCGTTCTACCAGCCGCAACAGGTGGTGTGCGACCTCGGCGTGCTCGACACGCTGCCCGACCGCGAGATGTCCGCCGGCCTGGCCGAGGTCATCAAGTACGGCGCGTGCATCGACGTCGAGTTCCTGGGCTGGCTCGA
>JACMOG010000806.1 GCA_014378125.1 Vitreoscilla sp.
AGCGCGCCGACGTCGCCGGGCTCAACGCCAACCTGCAGAAGGAGCTGGCGGCCAAGGGCATGACGTTCAACGCCACCAACGCCACGCTGTTCCGCGACCACCTGCGCAAGGCCAACTTCTACAGCGACTGGAAGGCCAGGTTCGGCGAAGAGGGCTGGGCGGTCCTCGAGCGCAGCGTCGGCAAGCTGTCGTGAGCCATCGCCCGCTCGGCCGCCCGAAGGGCGATGACCCCCGCTTGGCGGGGAGGCGCGTCGCGCCAGGGGTGCGCAAGTGAAGCCCGTCCGACTCGACGAGCTGCCGCTCGCCAAACACGACGCGCTCGGGCACGCCTTGCCCGAGGCGGCCAACGGCCCCATCGTCACGCAGACCTCGCCGCGGCGCGGCGTGCTCGCGCGCGTCGACAACGCGCTCGGCTGGCTGGTGGAGGTGCCGGCCGCCGTGCTGGTGGTGGCCGACATCGTGGTGCTGCTGGCCGGCGTGGTGGCGCGTTTCGCGCTGCACAGCCCGCTCGTCTGGTCGGACGAACTCGCCTCCATCCTGTTCCTGTGGCTGGCCATGTTCGGCTCCGTCGTGGCGCTGCGCCGCGGCGAGCACATGCGCATGACGGCCATCGTGGCGCGCCTGTCGCCCGGCAACCGCGCGCTGATGGAGGCCGTGGCCACCTGCGCCTGCCTCGCGTTCCTGGCGATGGTGCTCGGGCCCGCGTGGGAACACGCGCGCGACGAGGCCGACATCACCACCCCCGCGCTCGAGATCTCCAACCTGTGGCGCGAAATCGCCATGCCGATCGGCATCGCGCTGATGGGCACGTTCGCCCTCCTGCGGCTGCTGCGCGAGGCGAGCGCGCGCCACATCGCCACGGCCCTCATGCTGGTGGGCGGCATCTGCGCGGCGTTCTGGTTCGGCCGCAACGCGTTCGAGGACCTGGGCCGCCTGAACCTGGTCATCTTCTTCGTGGGCGTGGCCGCGGGCAGCGTGCTGGCGGGCATCCCCATCGCGTTCGCGTTCGGCCTGGGCACGTTCGGCTACCTGGCGCTGGCCACCGGCACGCCGATGCCCGTCATCGTGGGCCGCATGGACGAGGGCATGTCGCACCTGATCCTGCTGGCGGTGCCGCTGTTCGTGTTCCTGGGGCAACTGCTCGAGGCCACCGGCATGGCGCGCGCGATGGTCGCGTTCCTCGCCGGCCTGCTGGGCCACGTGCGCGGCGGCCTGCAGTACGTGCTGGTGGGCGCCATGTACCTCGTGTCGGGCATCTCCGGCGCCAAGGCGGCAGACATGGCCGCGGTCGCGCCGGCGCTGTTCCCGGAGATGAAGGCGCGCGGCGCCGACGAGGGCGAGCTGGTGGCGCTGCTCGCGGCCACCGGCGCCCAGACCGAGACGGTGCCGCCCAGCCTGGTGCTCATCACCATCGGCTCCGTCACCGGCGTGTCCATCGCCGCGCTGTTCACCGGCGGGCTGCTGCCGGCGTTGGTGCTGGGCCTGATCCTGTGTTCCGTCGTCGGCAG
>JACMOG010000807.1 GCA_014378125.1 Vitreoscilla sp.
AGCGCCTGGAGCCCGCCGGCCACGCCGCCCCCGCGTGGGGGCGGCCGCCCGCCGGCAGCGCCCTGCGGGCCGTGCGCCTCCCGCCGGGCGACGGACTGCCCGTGGCCGGCGACGCCGTGTGCCTGCGGCCGCAACCCGGCCGCGTGCACGCCTTCGACCCGAACGGGCTCGCCCATCCGCCGATCGCCGCACCCGCGGCCTCTGTCGAGGAGGCCGCGACGCAACCTGCATGACCGCTCGAAGCGCAACACGAGAGAGACTGGCGGGCTCGTGACTGCCCCATCGGCCGGACGCCCACCGCGGCGCGAGGCACTAAAACAAACCGCCCACCACACTGCCACCTTGGTGAGGAGACAAACCATGAAGCACCTTTACGCCACCTTGGCGCTGGCGATATTCAGCCAGTGCCCCCATCTCGCCGCGGCCCAGTCGGCCGCCCATGCGCCACCGGCGCCCGCCAGCGCGGCCTCGGCCGCGCAGCCCATGCAGGTCGACCAGGTCGTCGTCACGGCCAACCGACGCATCGAGACGCTGCAGAGCGTATCGGGCGTGGTGCAGACCATCGACGCCGACCAGTTGCGCAGGGACGGCATCACCGAGATCCGCGAGCTGCAGAACGCCATTCCTGGCCTGAACATCGCCAACCAGGAAGGCAACATCGAGATCTACATCCGCGGCGTGGGCTCCTCGAACAACACCGAGCTGGGCGACCCGGCCGCGGCGCCGCACATCAACGGCATCTACATCCCGCGTCCGCGCGGCATGGGCACGATGTTCTACGACCTCGAGCGCGTGGAGGTGAACAAGGGCCCGCAAGGCACGCTGTACGGCCGCAACGCGATGGCCGGCACGCTCAACATCATCACGGCCAAGCCGCGCCTCGACCACCTGGGCGGCTACGTGCAGTTCGGCGGCGGCGACCACGACCAGGGCGCGGAGGCGGCCGTCAACGTGCCGCTGACCGGCACGTTCGCGATCCGCGCGGCGGCGTTCGACACGGACAAGACGTCCGGCTTCAAGAACGTGTCGCCCGATCCGACCTCGAACGCGCTGCGTCCGGCCGGCATCGAGCACAACCAGGGTGCCCGCCTGTCGGCGCTGTGGGTGCCCACCGACCGGCTGACGGTGTCGGCGATGGCCGACGTCGGCCATGAGAGCGGCACCGGGTATCCCGGCGCGAATATCTTTTCGGCGGTCAAGGCCACGGGGCTGGAGGCCAAGGACCTGTCGCTGCGCGACGTGGTGTACCACGGTGCCCAGGGCGAGATGCACAACGACCTGTCGGGCCTGCAGGGCAAGGTCAACGTCGACTTCGACAGCTTCGGCGCCGAACTCTCGCTGAGCCAGCGCAAGGTGAACTTCTACCAGCGCAACGCCGAGTCCGACGGCATCGGCTGGAAGGGCCGCGACTACTCCACCGAGCAATGGGACAACTTCTCCACGCAGTACTGGGAGACCAAGTCCAACAGCCGCGTGGGCGAGCTTCGCCTGTACTCGGGCCCGGACGCCAAGACCTTCCAGTGGAACGTGGGCGCCTTCGCGTTCAACGAGCACCAGAAGGTGGGCTACCTGGCGCTGTCCGACAGCGGCTACTGCTGCTTCTCGGGCACCGAGTTCACGATGCCCAAGGTGATCGGCAAGTCGGGCGCGCTGTACGGCGACGGCACGCTGTCGGTGACCGACCACCTGCGCCTGATCGGCGGCCTGCGCGAGACCGAGGAGGCCAAGTCGCGCTACGGCATCGGCGGCAACATCGCGCTGACGCTGGGCGGAGAGAACCTCACCGATCCCGACCCCCGGAAATGGAACCACTACGCCTGCTGCATCTCCACGCGCATCGGCACCGAAGGCTTCCAGCCGAACCTGCTCAATCGTCCGAACTTCGACATGAGCCAGGTGCAGACCAAGCAGCAGATGGCGCAGTTCCTGCTGCAGACCACGGCGACGCCGGGCGCGCGCGACACGGTCGCCTCGCAGATCGGAGCGATCGCCGACGGCACCAACCCGAACGGCACCTGCGATGCGCGCTCGGACATCTCCAACGGCCTCACCTGCCCGCCCAGCGGCGCGTTCAGCTTCGCCAAGCTCACGGTGCCGCAGCAGCAGGTGGGCAGCAGCAAGTTCCACTACACCGACTGGCGCCTGGGCACGGAGTACGACATCACCAAGACCAACATGGTCTACGCCAAGGTGTCCACCGGCCACAAGGCGGGCGGCTTCAACGACAGCTTCAGCAACTCCGACGTGCCCGAGCTGTTCAAGCCCGAGCAGCTGAAGGTGTTCGAGGCCGGCTCGCGCAACGCGTTCACCCTCGGTGGCCAGCGCGGCGTGTTCAACCTGTCGGGCTTCTACTACGACTACACCAACCAGGTGTTTCAGGATCTCACCTGCATCGCGGTCAACACCACCGTGACGCCGGCCACCTGCACGGGCTACTCGCTGGTCAACCGCAACATCGGCAAGTCGAAGCTGGGCGGCCTGGAAGCCGAGGCCCGCATCGGGCTGCCGGGCGGCTTCAAGCTGGACATGAACGGCTCGCTGCTGCGCACGCGCATCGCCTCGGGCACCGTGGCCGACGTGCGCGCGATCGACTACGGCGCCGGCGGCAAGAGCCCGCTGATCGACCTGACGGGCAACCAGCTGCCGCTGGCCTCCAAGGTCAACCTGTCGACGCGCCTGCAGCAGGTCATCCCGCTGTTCGGCGGCAAGTTCGACTGGCAGGCCCTGCTGAACTGGCGCTCGTCGTACTACCTGACCCAGTTCAACAACAAGGACGTGGTCGACAACGCCAACAACAGCAAGACCGCCCTGGCCGCCGGCTTCCCGGATCGCCAGATCGGCTTCCTGACGCTCAACGTCGGCACGGGCTACACGTTCGACGGCGGCCTGCGCCTGGAAGCCTTCGTCAACAATGCGACCAACAAGGAGGCGTCGCAGAAGGCGCTGGTGGGCGCCGACCTCGACATCCGCTTCCTGAACGACGCACGCTCCTACGGCGCC
Source organism: Vitreoscilla sp. (assembly GCA_014378125.1). The sequence continues at coordinate 3,001 of JACMOG010000807.1, forward strand.
CGCGCTCGCATGGACTTCTGACCCAAGTAACCTCCACCTCATCTCCCGGGCCCCCGACCGACGTCGCGGGGCCCTTTTCCTTCCAAGGATCTCCATGAACACCAAGCGCCTGATCACATCGACGCTCGCCGCCGCCGCGCTCGCCCTGCTCGCCGCCTGCGCCGGCACGCCCGACACCCGCGACACGCCTCCTCCGACGAGCACCGACGCCCTGGCCGACTACCCGCCCCTGGCCGCCACCGCCCTGCCCGGCGCCTCGCCGGCCGCCCGCGCCTTCGCCGCCAGCCTGGCCCGAGGCGTCAACTTCGGCAACATGCTCGACGCCCCCACCGAAGGCG
>JACMOG010000808.1 GCA_014378125.1 Vitreoscilla sp.
CCTCCCAACAGGTGTCCAATGAATGGCACGATGACGGCGATATTGACCGCCCCGAGCACGCCGGCGGCGACCCCGGCGGCGGTGCCGATCAGGCCGACCAGCGCGCCCTGGATCATGAAGATCTTCATGATCGAGCGCGGCGAGGCGCCCAGCGTGCGCAAGATGGCGATGTCGGCCTGCTTGTCCGTCACCGTCATCACCAGCGTCGAGACGAGGTTGAACGCGGCCACGGCGATGATGAGGGTCAGGATGATGAACATCATTTTCTTCTCGGTCTGCACGGCGGCGAACCAGTTGGCGTTCTGGCGCGTCCAGTCGCGCATGATCAAGTCGCCCGACATGCTGCGTTTGAGTTCGAGCGCCACTTCGCGCGCCTGGTGCATGTCTTCGATGCGCAGGCGCAGGCCGGACGGCGCGTCGAGCCGCTCCATCTTCTCGGCGTCTTCCATATTGATGAAGGCCAGGCCCGAGTCGAACTCGAAATGGCCCGCCTCGAAGATGCCGACCACGGTGAACGAGCGCATGCGCGGCAGCACGCCGGCCGGCGTGGTTTGCGCCTGCGCCAGCGCCATCGTCAGTTTGTCGCCGATGTTCACGCCGAGCGCACCGGCCAGCGCGTAACCGAGCACGATGTTGAACGAGCCGGGCGTGAGGTCGGTGAATTTACCGCGCGTGACCTTGGTGGCCACCTCGGACACGTTGCCCTCTTCAGCCGGCAGCACGCCGCGTATCACGGTCGGGCGCATGACGCCGTCGCGCAGCAGCATGCCCTGGGTTTCGACGAACGGCGCCGCGCCCTTGACGGCCGGATTGAGGAAGGCTTCCTTCTTGGCCTGCTCCCAGTTCGGCATGCCGCCGCGCGCGTCGAACACCTCGATGTGGGCCAGCACCGACAGCATGCGGTCGGTCACTTCCTTTTGAAAGCCGTTCATCACCGACAGCACCACGATCAGCGCGGCGACGCCGAGCGCGATACCGGCCACCGAGATGAGCGAGATGAAGGAGATAAAGCTGTTGCGGCCACTACGTTTGCCGGCGCGCGTGTAGCGCAGGCCGACAATCCATTCGTAGGGCAGTTTGTGGATGATGCTCATGGGCTCCGGCGGAGAAATCGTGTGAGAGCGCAGTTTGCCACACAACGGCCATTCATGACAGACTTGCCACAATTGAATCGCGGCCCGCCGACGCTTCTCGCCCACCGCTGCGATGGCCTACAATACGGGATGACCCAAATTACGCTCGTCCTGCCGTACGCCCTGCCCCCGCCCGAATTGGCCCCCGACCTGATGCGCCAATTGAAGGCGCCCGCCCTCGCCACGCTGCTCACGCACGCATCCAAGTGGCGCCGCACCCCCAGCGCGCCGAACGCGCGCGCGCTGCCGCACGAGTTGTGGCTGGCGCAGGCGCTGGGCCTCGACGACGGCATGGCCGCCGCCGCGATGCACGGCTCCGGCCTGGACGCGAGCGCGGGCAGTTGGTTCATCGTCAACCCCGCCCACATCCAGATCGCCCGCACCCAGCTGACGATGTCGGACATGCGCCAGCTGCAATTGAGCGAGGCCGATGCGCGCGCGCTGTTCGACATCGCCAAGCCCTACTTCGACGAGGTCGGCCAGACGCTGCTGTATGGCGATGCCACCACCTGGTTCATGCGCGCCGACGAATGGGCCGACCTGCAAACGAC
>JACMOG010000809.1 GCA_014378125.1 Vitreoscilla sp.
CTGATCGAGATCCGCATCCCGTCGGGCAAGCCCGGCAAGGACGGCAGCGAGGCGTTGCAGCAGCTCGCCGCCGAGGCCGGCCCCGACAGTCGCCTGCTGGTGCACCTGCCCAAGCTCGACTGGCAGCAGCAGAAGGCCGCCTGGTTCGGCGCCCTCGACGGCGCGGGCGTGAGCGTGGCCGCCGACGTGATCGAGCGCAACGGGCTGCCCGCGTGGCTGGCCAAGCGCTTCGCGCTGCAGGGCCAGCGCGTGGAGGCCGGCGCCACCGGCGAGGCCACGCTGGCCTACATGGCCGACCGCGTCGAGGGCAACCTGCTCGCGGCGCACCAGGAGATCCAGAAGCTGGGGTTGCTGTACCCGCCCGGCGAGATCACCTTCGCGCAGGTGGAAGACGCGGTGCTCGACGTGGCGCGCCACGACGTGTCGCGCCTGTGCGACGCGGTGATGAGCGTGCAGGTGGCGCGCGCGCTGCGCATGCTCGACGGCCTGCAGGCCGAAGGCGAGGCCGCGGTCTTCGTGCACTACAAGCTGTCCGACGACATCCGCGCCATGAAGCGCATCCAGGACGCGACGGCCGAAGGCAAGCCGCTGCCCATGGCCCTGCGCGAGGCGCGCATCTGGGGCGCGCGCGAACGCCTGTTCGAGCGCGCGCTGCCGCGCCTGTCGGGCCCGATGGCCGCGCGCCTGGTCGGCGCGGCCAGCGAATGCGACGGCGTGCTCAAGGGCCTGCGCCATCCGCAGTGGCCCGTCGAGCCGTGGGACGCGCTGCGTCGCCTGGTGCTGATGATGCTGCAGGCGCTCAAGCCCGAGGGCGCGCGGGCGGGGCTGGTGCTGCGCACCTGACCGCGGAACGTCCCGGCAACGCCCGAGCGGTCATCCCGCGCTGTCCGCAGCACTGCCCCCGCACCGTCGTCCTGCGCTGTCCGCAGCACTGCCCCTCCGCGCCGTCATCTTGCGCGAAGTCGCAGGATCCACGCCGGCGCGCACGGCGATTGCCCGACGGCCGCACTGGAGACTCGCATGCGTCCACAAGCCCTCTTCCCGTTGATCGCCCTCGCCGCCGCGCTCATGGCCGGCTGCGCCAGCCGCGTCGAGAAGGGCGAGTCCGCGCCCCTGGCGCCGCCCGACGGCTCCGATCGCGCCGGCGCCTCGCCCACGCATCGCGCCGAGGTGACGGGCCTGCCCGAGTGGCTGCGCATCCGCCTGGCCGACTACGACGCGCAACCCGGCGCGACCGCGCCGCGCGTGGTCTACGAGGTGCGCTACGGCGACGGTGTCGCCTACTACACGCAGGCCGGCTGCTGCGACCAGTTCGATCCGCTCGTGGACGCCCGCGGCGTGCTGGTGTGCTATCCCAGCGGCGGCTTCACGGGCCGCGGCGACGGCAAGTGTCCCGGGGCGCTGCCGCCCCTGGCCGATCGGCGCGAGGTGTGGCGGCATCGCTGACCCCGAAGGGGTCTGGCATCTCCTGCGTGTGCGCAGGCAATGCCTGACCTGGTTCCTCCGAACAGCTCGCGTTCGGGGTCAGGCATCGCCTCACACCGCTGCGCGGCGCGAGGAGATGCCAGACCCCTCGATCAGTAACCGCGCGATCGGTCGACCAGATGCGCCACCGGCTCGCCGCGACGCACGGCCTCCACGTTGGCCGCCACCACGGCGGCGGCGCTTCGCAGGTCGGTCTGCGCGGCGGCATGCGGCCACACGGTCACCTTCGGGTGGAACCAGAACACGTGCGTGGCCGGCGGCGGCTCGGTGTCGAATACGTCGAGCACCGCGTGGTCGAGGCGGCCGCTGTTGAGCGCCACGAGCAGGTCCTTCTCCACCACGTGCGCGCCGCGTGCCAGGTTCACGAGGCTCGCGCCCGGGCGCATCAGCGCAAGGCGCGCGCGATCGAACAGCCCGCGCGTGTCGTCGGTAAGCGGCAGCAGGTTGACCACGATGTCGGCCGCGCCCAGCACCGCGGGAAGCGCCGCCCAGCCCGAGCTGGCGTCCACGCCGTCCACCGCCTGCGCCCGCGCGCTCCAGCCGCTGACGCGATAGCCCAGCGTCGCCAGCTGCAGCGCCGTCGCGCGGCCCATCTGGCCCAGGCCCAGCACCAGCACCGACACCTCGTCGGCGCGGCGTTGCGGCAGCGGTCGCCACTGGGTCTGGCGCTGCTGCGCGGCGTAGTCGAACGCGCGCCGGTGCAGCGACAGCACGGCCCAGGTGGCCGTCTCGGCCATCGCGCGATTCATCATCGGGTCGACCATGCGCGCGATCGGCACGCCGGCCGGCAGCGTGGGATCGGCCAGCAGGCGGTCGACGCCGGCCCACAGAGACTGGATCAGCTTCAGCCGGCCGCAGTGCGCGAGCCGGCCCGGCAACGGGCTGGCGACGACGGCGATCTCCGCCTCGCGCCAGCGCGTCGACTGCGTGCCCTCGACCACCGGATCGATCCAGTCGTCGTCGGGCAGCGCGTCGGTGAGCGCGCGCCACCAGTCGTCGCGCTCGGTGCCCTCCAGCCGCGCGTCGAACGCGATCCTCATGACGCGCGCGCCGCGGCCACCAAGCGCTCCAGCGCGTTGGCCACCGCCTGCGCGCGGATGGCCGCGCGGTCGCCGTCCAGGCGCAAACACTCGGTGCGGCTCTCGACCGCGCCGCCCAGCGTCC
>JACMOG010000810.1 GCA_014378125.1 Vitreoscilla sp.
CTTGAAAGTGAGGGGTCTGGCCCCGAACGGGGCCAGACCCCTGTCCTGACGCTCACTCCGCGGAGAACTGGCCGCGGGCGGCGCTGGTGATGGCCGCCACGCAGGGGTGCGTGGTGCGGCCCTCGGTCGAGATCGCGTGGAACTCCTCCACCAGCTCGTCGCTGCGGCCCACCACGCGCACGCCGTACTGCGCCGCCGTCTCCGTCTCGAGCACCGCGGGCGTCATGAACACGCCGCGGCCCCCGCCACCGAACGCCTTCATGAGCGCCGCGTCGTCGAACTCGCCGATGACGCGCGGGCGGATCTTGCGAGAGGCCAGCCACAGGTCGAAACGCTGGCGCATGGCCGAGGCGTGGCCGGGCAGCAGCATCGGCGCATCGTCGAGGCACTCCGGGAACGCGCCCTTCAGCGACCGCTTGAGCTCGGGGGTGGCGAAGAAGCTCATGGACGTGCTGCCCAGCGCGTGGTTGAACGCCTTCATGCCGGCCTGGCGGCCCAGCGGCTCGTCGGCCAGAACCATGTCCAGGCGCTGCACGGCCAGCTGGCCCAGCAGGTCGGCGAGCTTGCCTTCGTGGCAGATCAGGCGCACGTTGGCCGCGGCCGCCAACGCGGGTTCGAGCAGTCGGTAGGCGATCGACTTGGGCACCGAGTCGGACAGGCCCACGCGGAAGTCGAGCGCGGCCACCGCGCCGCTGGTCTTGCCGATGCGCGACTCCAGCTCCGCCCCGAGCGCGAAGATCTGGTCGGCGTAGCCGACGGCCAGGTGGCCCTCGTCGGTGAGCTCCAGCCCGCGACCCAGCTTGCGGAACAGCGCGCAGCCCAGCCGGTCCTCCAGCAGCTTGATCTGGCCCGACAGCGTCTGCGGCGAGATGTTGAGCTGCTGTCCGGCGCGCACGACGCCGCCGGCCTTGGCCGCGGCCCAGAAGTAGTGCAGGTGCTTGTAGTTCATCGCGCGATTCCTGTGATGGTGCGGTTTATGCGAAGCGTTGACGCGTCCATTTCGACTTTACGCTGAATGTGGCGTTACCTAAAGTGACGCCACTCCTCGTTTCACCGATCGGCCTGCCATGGACCTGCTTCTGGACCCCACCCTGTGGGTCGCCTTCGCGATGCTCACCACCCTCGAGATCGTGCTGGGCATCGACAACATCATCTTCCTGACCATCCTCGTAGGCCGGCTGCCGGCCGCGCAGCGCGACACGGCGCGCCGCGCCGGCCTGGCGTTCGCGATGATCACGCGCATCGGCCTCCTGCTGTCGCTGAGCTGGGTGATGGGACTCACGACGACGCTGTTCTCCGCTCTCGGCCAGGACATCAGCGGCCGCGACCTGGTGCTGCTGGGCGGCGGCGCGTTCCTGCTGTGGAAGTCGGCCAGCGAGATCTTCGCGGCGGTCGAGCAGCGCGAGGAGGGCGGTCACGCGGGGCCGAAGCAGGGCGGCGCGAGCCGCTTCTGGAGCGTCATCGCCCAGATTGCCGTGGTCGACATCGTGTTCTCGCTGGACTCCGTGATCACCGCGGTGGGCATGGTCGACCGCGTGGGCGTGATGATCGCCGCCGTCGTGGCCTCGGTGGCGCTGATGATGTTCGCGGCGCGTCCCATCGGCGAGTTCGTGGAGCGCCATCCGTCCATCAAGGTGCTGGCGCTGGCGTTCCTCGTGATGGTGGGCATGACGCTCGCGGCCGAGGCCTTCGACGTGCACGTGCCCAAGGCCGTGATCTACGCCGCGATCGGCTTCTCGCTGGGCGTGGAGCTGCTCAACATCCGCGCCCGTGCGAAGCGCGCGGCGGCGCGTGCGGGCACGGGGACGCCGCTGGAACGGGTCGGGCAGGAAGCGTCGCCGACGACCTGAGACGGACACTGCGCATTTCTCGACGAATGGTTTCGATTCATTCGCATTTACGCGAAGTGTCTACCCGGCCACAGTAAGACATCCCCAAGAAAGGAGTTTCATCATGAAACTGCAACCCGTTCCCCGTGACCGTTCGTTCGCCGAAGACGCCCGTGTCGTCTCCGCCGGCGGCAATGCGCGCGTGCTTCGCAACACCTACGCCTTGCTCGCGCTGTCGATGGTCCCCACGGCGCTGGGCGCCTGGATCGGCCTGGCCACGGGCTTGTCCACCGCCATGACGGGCGGCATGGGCCTGGTGGTCTTCATGGTCGGCGCCTTCGGCCTGATCTGGGCGATCGAGAAGAACAAGAACTCGGCCGCCGCGGTGCCGCTGCTGCTGGGCTTCACGTTCTTCATGGGCCTGATGCTGTCGCGCCTGCTGGGCGTCGTGCTGGGCATGTCCAACGGCACCGGCCTGGTGATGATGGCGGCCGGCGGAACCGCCGCCATCTTCTTCGGCATGGCCTCGCTGTCGACCATCATCAAGCGCGACCTGTCGACGATGGGCAAGTGGCTGTTCATCGGTGCCGTGATGCTGATGGTGGCGGGCATCGCCAACCTGTTCATCCAGTCGAGCGCGCTGATGATCACGCTCTCGGTGCTGGTGATCGGCATCTTCTCGGCCTTCATCATGGTCGACCTGAAGCGCGTGAAGGATGGTGAGGAAACCAACTAC
>JACMOG010000811.1 GCA_014378125.1 Vitreoscilla sp.
GGACGGAGGTGCGCGTGCGCTGGGCGCGCGCGCCTGCGGGACGCTCGCGCGCACGGGAACAGGCGCGAGCGGCGCCGGCGGCGCGAACTCGAGGGCGGCCACCACGGTGGGCACCGCGTCGAGCAGCGCCGGCGTGGTGTGGGCCAGCGTGCAGTACGCGCAGGCGTCGTCGTGCTCGTGCGCGCCGTCCTGCGACGGACCCGACGGCACCGATTGGCAGATGGCGGCCCACTCGGCGATGCCGCCCGGCTGCGCCAGCCGCGAGAACGTGGGCATCAGCGCCGCGGCCAGCACCGCGACGAACGCCAGCCGGACGCCCAGGCGTCTCAGGGCGGCGGTCGGTCGAATGAAAGCGAGGGCGGCGTGCACGGACGGAGTCTAAGCGCAGGCGGCCGCCAGGCGTGTTTCGTTCCCGGCCTGGCTCAGTGCTTCTTGCGGAAGTCGTCGTGGCACGACTTGCAGGTCTCGGCGGCAGCGCCGAAGGCCGGCTTCAGGTCGTCCGCCCTGGTGGCCTTGGCGGCCGCGGCGGACAGCTTCACGGCGGCGTCCTGCAGCTTCAGCGCCGCGGCCTTGAACTTGTCCGGCTGCGACCAGACCTCGGGGCGCGCGTTGGTGTCGCCTTTGTCGCTGCCCTCGACGAAGGCGGGCCAGGGCAGGCGCGAGAGCGTCACGACCAGGTCGGCGTTGGCCTGCGCGGCCTTGGCGTCGAACGGCAGCTTGCCGCTGGCCATGGCGCCGATCACGCCGAAGTGGTGGCCCATGACGGCGAGCGCGCCCTGGCGGTACTCGGTGGCGTCATCGGCGCTCTTGAATTGCGCAACGGCCGGCCCGCAGGCCAGGAATGTGGCGGCCGTGGCGGCGGCAAGCGACCAGGTCTTCATCGTCTTTCTTTCTGGAGTCGTGTCGGGCGACGAGACCGCCCGGGTGGTGTGCTGGAGTGTACGGAGTTCGGCCGCTGCCGGATGCGTCACTGGGGTATCGTCCGCAGCACATCGACGTTGAGCGCCATCCCTCGTGACCACCGCCATTCCCGTCCGCATCTGGGATCTCCCCACACGCTTGTTCCACGTCGGCCTCGCCGTGGGCGTGACGGCGGCCATCGTCACGGCCAAGCTCGGCGGCGACTGGATGGCGTGGCACCTGCGCTGCGGCGAGGCCGTGATGGCGTTGCTGCTGTTTCGCTGGGCCTGGGGCTTCGCGGGCGGCCGCTGGTCGCGCCTGCGCACCATCGTGCCCACGCCCGCCCGTGTCGGTCGCGCACTGCGCGGGCGGGCGACGGCCGCCGACGGCATCGGGCACGGCGCGCTCGGGTCGCTGTCCGTATGGGCGTTCCTGCTGCTGCTGTCGCTGCAGGTGGCCACCGGACTGGTGGCCGACGACGACATCGCCACCACCGGACCGCTGAACGCCCACGTGGCGGGCCACCTCGCGAAGCGGGCGAGCGGATGGCACGCCGGCTGGGGCGCCGACCTGATCCTGGCGCTGATCGGGCTGCACGTGCTGGCCATCGGCTGGTACACGCTGCGCCTGAGCGCGCCGCTGCTGCGGGCGATGTGGACCGGCGACAAGCCGCTGCCGCCCGAGACCCCGGCCAGTCGCGACGACCTCGGTCGACGCCTGTTGGCGCTGGTGCTGGTCGTCGCGGCGAGCGGCTGCGTGTGGGCGCTGGTTCGATGGGCCGGTTGATGCGTAGCGGGCTTCAGTGTGGCGACAGTTGGCCGTGCTTCGCCGGGCTCCACGCCCGGGCGCGAGCTGTCGAGGTGCGTCGTGCACCGGGGTGGCGTCGGCGCACTCTTTCGGGTTAGAATCGACAGGCTTAGTTCAACTAAAGCAGGTTTTTTGCCGGGAAACCGGAATCGATCTGCCGGGCACCGTGCCGGGGGCCACGTTCCAGAACGACCAGTGAACGCAACCCTTGTCCGACACCCATGAGTCCTCAGAGTTCCGCACCGCAGCATGAAGTTACCACCGCGCAGGCCGTCACCGGCAGCCCGGCAGGCAACGCCGCCAACTGGGACGACGAGGATCCGCTGCCACGCCGCTTGTCGGCAACGGAGGCCGAGGCGTTTCGCGACCAGCGCAACGCGCCGTCCCCCTGGCGGGTGGTGAAGGTTCAGCTCGAGGCTGGTCTCGTCGTCTCGCTGCTGCTCTACATCGTGGGGCTGTATCGCGGCGACGGGCTGTCGTGGCTCTGGTCGGCCCTTTACGGCTCGGCCGTGGTCATCGTTCCGGGCGCCCTGATGGCGCGCGGCGCGACGCGGATGGCGGACAGCCGTTCGCCGATGGCGACGATCCTCAACCTGCTCGGTTGGACTTCGGTGAAGTTGATCTGCACGGTGGCGATGCTTTTCGCCGCCGCGAAGGTCTTGCATCCGATCCAGTTCCCGGCGCTCTTGGTGGCCCTGGTGGTGTGCATGACCGTGTATTGGGTGGCGCTCGCGTGGCGCTCGCGTTGAAGATCTGATCGAAAAGCTACGGACAACACATGGCCGCAGAAGAACATGCAATGACGTCGGGTGAGTACATCCAGCATCACCTGACCCACCTCTCGAACATCGAGAGCTCGGCGCCCGTGAATTTCCACGTGGTCCATTGGGACTCCGTGGTGTTCTCTTCGCTGCTGGGTCTGGTCTTCCTGTTCCTGGGGCTGCTGGCCGCGCGCCGGGTCACTTCGGGCGTGCCCGGCCGTTTCCAGGCCGCCATGGAAATCATGATCGAGATGGTCGACAGCCAGGCCAAGGCCATCGTGCACAACGCCACGAGCCGCAAGCTGGTGGCGCCGATGGCCCTCACCGTGTTCATCTGGATCTTCCTGCTGAACGCCATGGACCTGCTGCCGGTCGACCTGTTGCCCTTCCTGTTCCAGCACATCACCGGGGATCCGGAGGCCAAGCTGCGCTCGGTGCCCACGGCCGACATCTCGGTCACCATGGGCCTGTCGGTGGGCGTGCTCATCGCGTGCCTGTACTACAACATCAAGATCAAGGGCGCCAGCGGCTGGGCGCACGAACTGGTCGTCGCCCCGTTCGGCACC
>JACMOG010000812.1 GCA_014378125.1 Vitreoscilla sp.
CTCGTCGGTGACGCCGTCGATGCTGGCGTCCTCCGACTGCGTCACGCGCTGAATGCGTACCACGGCGTCGGCCAGCGCGGGGAAGTCGCTCTTGTGGCGCATGCGGCGCAGCAGGAACTCGAGCGTGGCGCGGTCGCCGCCGTCGGCGCCCACCGGCGCGGGATCCAGCCATTCGTGCAGCGCGTTGCGGAACGCGCTGGCCGACTCGGGACGGCGCGACGGGTCGCGCGAGACGGCGCGCATCACCAGCGCGCGCAACGCATCGTCGGTGGCGTCCTTGCCGTCCTTGCCGTTCTTGCCGTCCAGCGGCCACGCCACGTCTTCCTTGAACGTGCGCTCCAGTGCGCGGTACGGGTCGCGCTCGTCGAGCATGGGCCGGCCGCAGATCATCTGCCCCAGCATCATGCCGGCCGCGAACACGTCCATCAGCGGATGCGCCGTGGCCCCGCCGATGGCCTCGGGCGAGATGTAGCCGGGCGAGCCGACGATGCGGCCGTCGTGCTTGTCGGTGACCCTGGCCGCGATGCCGTAGTCCATCACGCGCGGGCGGCCCTGCGCGTCCATCAGGATGTTGGACGGCTTCAGGTCGCGGTGCACGATGCCTTGCGCGTGCGCGGTGGCGATCGCGTCGAGCACGTCGCGCATCAGCGCCGCGGCTTCGCGCTCGGGCAGCTTGCCGCGCTTGCGCAGCAGGTCGGTGAGCGTGGGGCCGGTGACGTACTCGAACACCATGAACGACACCGCGCCGTCCTGGTCGGCCTCGAACACCGGCACGATGTTGGGATGCGCCAGCCGGCTGACGGCGCGCGCTTCGTCCAGCCACTGCGCCACGGACGCCGCGTCGGCATCGGGATTGATGACCTTGACGGCCACCTCGCGTTGCAGGCGCGGGTCGTAGCCCAGCCACACGGTGGCCTGGGCGCCGCGCCCGAGCTCGCCGCGAAGCTCGAAGCGGCCGACACGCTGGCGAGCGGAGGCACGGGCGAGCGTCACGCGTCGGCCCGATCGGTCTTCGGCGCGGGCGGCTGCAGTGCGTCCTGGATGTCCTTCAACGTGATGTCGAGCGCGCGCCCGTAGCGCTGGGCCACGCGCTGCACCGCGGCGATGGCCTGGCGCGACGGCAGCGCCACCGCGTCGAGCACGTCGTTGGCGCAGCTGGCCACCAGGCGCAGCATGTCGACGTCCGAGCTGGGCGTGTGGATGGGCCCGGTGGGCGGCGCGCGCCGCACCATGTGCTGAACGCCCTCGTCCAGTCCCCAGTGGTGCATCACGGCCGCGCCGAGGGCGTCGATGTCGATGCCCAGCACCGCGAACGACGCGCCTTCGGCGCTCATGCCCTGCTCGTCGGGATCGCCGGCCTTGGCCGCCGCCACCGGCTGCATCAGGCGACGGATCTGCGCCGCCTCGTCGGGGAAGTGGTACTGCACCACCAGCCAGCCGAGGTTCTGCAGCGCGGTGATCAGGTAGACCACCTCCTGGTCGTAGCCGGCCGGCTGCAGCGCGCGGGCGATGTTGCCGGCGCGCTTGACGCGGCCCATCAGCGCGCTGAGCGCGTTGGCGGCCTCGTCGTTGAGGGGGCCCGGCCACGGGCGCAGCGACAGCGCCGCCTGGCGCACGCCGTCGAGCCCCACCATGGCGATGGCGCGGTGGATGGCCAGCACGGCGCCGCTGCCGCTGTTGCCGGCCTGCGACTGCGCGAAGTTGACCATGCGCACCATCTCGAAGGCCAGCGCGAAGTCCTGCAGCACGACGCTGGAGAGCTCGTTGGTGTGGCCCGACTCGAGCAAGGCGATCCGCGCGGCGCGATCGGCGCCGCCGGGCATGGCGGGCAGCAGGCCCACGCTGCGCATGCGGCCCAGCAGCAAGGTGATGGGGCCGGCGTCCTGGTCGCTGGTGGACTGCAGCCAGCCGTCCAGCGCGCGCTCGAAGGTCCGGGCGCTGCGGTAGCGCTGGCGCTCCTGGCGGTCGGTGGCGCGGTTGACGATGGCGCGCAACGGCTCGGGAATGGGGCGTGGCACCGTCCACGGCAGGCGCACCATCTCGTGGCCGAACGGCGGCAGTCGGCCCACCATCTTGGCCACGTCGGCCTCGTCGAGCGGCGCGTTGCCGGCCAGCACCTGGTGCATCACCAGGCCGAAGGCCAGCACGTCGATCTCGGCGGCCAGGCGCTGCATGCGACGCTCGTCCATCGCGGCCTGGTGGCCGTCCGCGTCGGCGGTCATGCCGCTGATGAACGACTTGGCGAAAGAGTCGGCGTCGACGATCTCGAGGCCCAGCAGCTTCACGTTGCCGGCGTCGTCCACCAACAGCGACCAGGGTTGCAGGTCCCGGTGCGCGGAGCCCGCCTCGTGCGCGAACGCCAGGCCCTGCAGCACCTGCATGCTCCAGGCCGTGAGCTCGGGCGCGGGCAGGCCCTTGGGCGTGAGCTTCTCGCCCCAGGTGACCAACTGGTCGCGCTCGTAGACGGCGAACGGCCAACGCTCGTGCTCGCCCACGTCGAGCACGCGGGCCAGCTTCGGGTGCTTCAGCCGTCCGGTGCGGCCGACGCGGGCCACCCACGCGCCGAGGGCGTCGGGATCGGGCGGCTGGACGCGCGGCAGCGCCAGCATCACCTCGATGTCGCCGCGGGTGTCGAGCGCCAGCCACAGCATCGTCTGCGCGCTCTTTCCGAGCAGGCGCATCAGCTGGTAACGGCCGAGCATGCGCACCGCGCGGGAGGGCGTGGCGGGCGCGGGGGCAGCGGCGGTGGTGGGTGGACTGGTGGCGACCATGAACGCAGTGACGGAAGGATCGCTCGATTGGAACGCCACCGAGGCCTGCCCGGCGGGCGGAAGAAGGGCCGAAACGGTGCGTTATTCACTGTCGGAGGGCCCTTCAGTTTTCGAAACGGGGCCCCACCTCATCCGTAAGGCGGCAAATGGCGCCTTCGGCAGCCCTGTTCAGGATGGGGCTGGAGCGATGTGTCAAAATCTTTTCACCGAACCGCCCGCCCCGGTGCCCCAAGGAAAAAGCATGAGCAGCGAAGCAATCAAACACATTTCCGACGCGTCCTTCGAGACCGACGTCCTCAAGTCCGGCACCCCGGTGCTGGTGGACTACTGGGCGGAGTGGTGCGGCCCATGCAAGGCCATCGCCCCGATCCTGGAAGAAGTGGCCAAGGATTACGGCTCGCGCCTGCAGATCGCCAAGATGAACGTCGACGAGAACCGCGACGTCCCGGCCAAGTTCGGCATCCGTGGCATCCCCACGCTGATGCTGTTCAAGGACGGCCAGCTGGCAGCCACCAAGGTCGGCGCCCTGTCCAAGTCGCAGCTCAACGCCTTCCTCGAAGGCCATCTGGGCGCCGCTCCGGCCGCCTGATTCCACCCGGCGGCGGAACCGGCGCGGCGACGCTCGTCGCCGCCCGTTCCGTAACCAGTTGACGGCCCGCCTCGACGGGCCCCTATAATCAAGCCTGTCCAGTGCCTACACGGCGCCTCGCTCTGACGAGCAACGGCGCCGGCACTGAGCCAAGGTAGCGCCTCCGCGCCCAGTCTTCCGCCTCTTGCTGGCGGGTTCCGGCGCGCGGTTTCGGCGATTCGTCCCAAGCCCCATCCGTTTCACGTCGCCACGACGGCCTCGACCCGGCCGGTGCACGCCCACCCCGCGTGTTGCCGAGTTTGTCGAGCCGGCCCAACCAGGCGCGCCCCGCAGTCGGGCGCACCGGCGACCTGACACGGCCGCGGCTCACACCCCAGGGTGAACAAACAATGCATCTTTCCGAACTGAAGGCCATGCACATCGGTGCACTGATCACGATGGGCGAAGCCCTCGAGATCGACAACGTGGCCCGCCTGCGCAAGCAGGAACTGATGTTCGCGATCATGAAGAAGCGCGCCAAGGGCGGCGAACAGGTGTTCGGCGACGGCGTGCTCGAAGTGCTGCCGGACGGCTTCGGCTTCCTGCGCGCCATCGACGAGAGCTACATGGCGTCCACCGACGACATCTACCTCTCCCCCAGCCAGATCCGCCGCTTCAACCTGCACACCGGCGACATGATCGAAGGCGAAGTGCGCGTCCCCAAGGACGGCGAACGCTACTTCGCACTGGTGAAGGTCGACCGCGTCAACGGCGTCACGCCGGAGGAGAGCAAGCACAAGATCATGTTCGAGAACCTGACGCCGCTCTTCCCGAAAGAGTGCTTCAAGCTCGAACGCGACATCCGCGGCGACGAGAACATCACCAGCCGCATCATCGACCTGATCGCGCCCATCGGCAAAGGCCAGCGAGCGCTGCTCGTGGCCCAGCCCAAGACCGGCAAGACGGTGATGATGCAGCACATCGCCCACGCGCTGGTGGCCAACCATCCCGAGATCCACCTCATCGTCCTGCTGGTCGACGAGCGTCCGGAAGAAGTCACCGAGATGCAGCGCACCGTGCGCGGCGAGGTCATCAGCTCCACGTTCGACGAGCCCGCCGCCCGGCACGTGCAGGTGGCCGAGATGGTGATCGAGCGCGCCAAGCGCCTGGTGGAGATGAAGAAGGACGTCGTCATCCTGCTCGACTCCATCACCCGCCTGGCCCGTGCGTACAACAACGTGCTGCCCTCGTCGGGCAAGGTGCTGTCCGGCGGCGTCGACGCCAACGCCCTGCAGCGCCCCAAGCGCTTCTTCGGCGCGGCGCGCAACGTGGAAGAAGGCGGCTCGCTCACCATCATCGGCACGGCCTTGATCGACACCGGCTCGAAGATGGACGAAGTCATCTACGAAGAGTTCAAGGGCACCGGCAACTGCGAAATCCATCTGGACCGCCGCATGGCCGAAAAGCGTGTCTATCCGTCGATCCTGATCAATAAATCGGGTACGCGCCGCGAAGAGTTGCTGTTGAAGC
>JACMOG010000813.1 GCA_014378125.1 Vitreoscilla sp.
GGTAGTGGTGCCCAACTACGCGCTGAGTCCCGCGGTGAGCGTGGAGCACATCGCGCTGCAGCTCACGCGCTGCCTGGCCTGGGTGCATCGCAATGCCGCGCTGTACGGCGGCGATCCGTCGCGCATCGTCGTGGCGGGGCACTCGGCCGGCGGGCACCTGGCCACGATGATGCTGTCGTGCCGCTGGAAGGACGTCGACCCGGCGTTGCCGGCGCAGCTGGTGTCGGGCGCGCTGTCCATCTCGGGCCTCTACGACCTCGAGCCGCTGCGCCACGCGCCCTTCATCCAGGCCGACGTGCCGCTGGCGCCGGCGTCGGTGCGGCGCCTCAGCCCGGCGTTCTTCCCGCGTCCGCGCAGGTCGCTCTACACGGCCGTCGGCGGCGACGAGACGGCGGAGTTCAAGCGGCAGTCAGCGCTGATCCGCGACCAGTGGGGGCCTTCCGGCGTGCCGGTGAGCGAGACGATTCCCAACGCCGATCACTTCACGATCCTGCATAACCTGGCGGATCCGAACGGACGGGTGCATCGGTCCGCGCTGGCCTTGCTTGGACTCAAGCGCTGACCCCGAACGTGAGTGACGACCTGGGATCGGGGTCAGGCATTGCCCGCGGGTACGCGGGAGATGCCAGACCCCTCCGGGTTCAGCTTACGCGGCCTCGTCCTTGGTGCCGCAGCCCTTGCACGGCCCGCAGCTGCCGCAGCCGCCCGCGTTGGCGGCGGCGTCGAGCGCCTTGATCTCGATGCGGCGGGCCGTCTGTTCCGACGCGCCCGTGGCGCGCACCAGCGTGCCCGACTGCGCGGCCAGCTTGTGGCGCAAAGCGGCGGGCGCGAGCTTCCACACGCTGTAGCCTGCGGCGCCGAGGACGATGAGGAGGGCGATCAGCGTCTGCATGTCTTACGCTCCGAAGAAGTACCGAACGCCGTAGAACGTGGCGCCTGCCGCCACGTAGGCGAGGGCGAACAGGTAGCTCGCCATGATGATCGGCTGGCGCCAGCCGCCCGTCTCGCGCCTGGTGACCGACAGCGTGGCCACGCACTGTGGCGCGAACACGTACCAGGCCAGCAACGCGCAGGCGGTGGGCACCGACCAGGTGTGCTGGATCAGCGGCGTGAGCTGTTCGGCCACCGCGTCGCCGGAGGCCGACAGCGCGTAGACGGTGCCCAGCGCGCCGACCGCCACTTCGCGCGCGGCCAGGCCCGGCACCAGTGCGATGGCGATCTGCCAGTTGAAGCCGATGGGCGCGAAGATGTACTCCAGAAGGTGGCCCAGGCGGCCGGCCAGGCTGTACTCGATGGGCGCGCCCGTGGCGCCCGCCGGCGGGCCGGGGAACGTGGACAGGAACCACAGCACGATCATCAGCGACAGGATGATGGTGCCCACCCGCGTGGTGAAGATGCGCGCGCGCTCCCACAGCCCGATGGCCAGGTTGCGCGGGTTGGGCCAGCGGTAGGCGGGCAGCTCCATCATCAGCGTGTGGTGCGAGGGCGCCTTGCGGCGGCCCAGCCGCTGCAGCACCCAGGCCACGCCCATGGCGCTCACGATGCCTGCCATGTACAGCACGAACAGCACCAGGCCCTGCAGGTTGACGCCGAGGGCACGTCCCAGCAAGCTGGCGCCCGGCGCCAGCGTGCGCGCCGGGATGAACGCGCCGATCAGCAGCGCGTACACCGGCAGGCGCGCCGAGCACGTCATCAGCGGCGCGATGAGGATGGTGGACAGCCGGTCGCGTGGATCGGCGATGGTGCGCGTGGCCATGATGCCGGGGATGGCGCAGGCGAAGCTGGAGAGCAGCGGGATGAAGCTGCGGCCCGTGAGCCCCACGCCCGCCATCACGCGATCGAGCAGGAACGCGGCGCGCGGAAGATAACCGGAGTCTTCGAGCGCCAGGATGAACAGGAACAGGATCAGGATCTGCGGCAGGAACACCAGCACGCTGCCGGCACCGGCGATCACGCCATCCACCAGCAGGCTGCGCAGCATGCCGTCTGGCATCACGTGGGCCAGTTGCTCGCCCAGCCACTGCATGCCCGACTGGATATGGTCCATGGGCCACTGCGCCCAGCTGAACACCGCCTGGAACATCAGGAACAGCACGGCGGTGAGGATGGCCATGCCGGCCACCGGATGCAGCAGCACGCGGTCGAGGCGGTCGTCCACGTGCGAGGTGGTGACGGGCTCGGTGAGCGTGGCGTCCAGCAGGCGGTGCACCTCGTTGTGGTCGCGCATGACGGCGTCGATGGCGGCCTGGCCCACGTGGCCGTGTGGCGGCTCGGCGTCGCGGTGCACGCCCGGGCCCGACGCGGTGGCGTGCGTGGGCTCGTGCGAGCGGGCAAGCCACTGGTCGATGACGGCCGTGAGCGACTCGGCGCCGCCGCTCTTCACCGCCACGGTCTCCACCACGGGCACGCCCAGCTCGGCCTCGAGCTTCTTCACGTCGACGACGATGCCGCGCTTGCGCGCGACGTCGGTGAGGTTCAGCGCCACCAGCATCGGCAGGCGCAGGCGGCGCGCCTCGATCACCAGGCGCAGCGTCAGGCGCAGGTTGGTGGCATCGGTGACGCACACCAGCAGGTCGGGCGGCGCCTCGCCGGCGCGCTTGCCGGTGACCACGTCGCGCGTGACCGTCTCGTCGGCGCTGGTGGCGTTGAGGCTGTAGGCGCCGGGCAGGTCGAGCACGCGCACCTGCTTGCCGGAGGGCAGCGTGAGCAGGCCTTCCTTGCGTTCGACGGTGACGCCGGCGTAGTTGGCCACCTTCTGGCGGCTGCCGGTGAGCAGGTTGAACA
>JACMOG010000814.1 GCA_014378125.1 Vitreoscilla sp.
CGCGCTTAAGTTCCAGGACTACGGCGTCGAGGGCGTGATCTACACCGACATCGGCCGCGACGGCATGCTCACCGGCATCAACATCGACGCCACCGTCAAGCTGGCCCAGGGCCTCACCATCCCCGTGTTCGCCTCCGGCGGCCTGGCCGGCATCGCCGACATCGAAAAACTGTGCGCCATCGAGGACGAGGGCGTCGAAGGCGTCATCTGCGGCCGCTCCATCTACACCGGCGCGCTGGACTTCACGTCGGCGCAGGCCCGCGCCGACGAGCTGTTCACCGGCTGAATTTCAAGGATTTCATGCTCGCGAAGCGCATCATTCCCTGTCTCGACGTGACCGGCGGCCGCGTCGTCAAGGGCGTCAACTTCGTCGAGCTGCGCGACGCGGGCGATCCTGTGGAAATCGCTGCGCGCTACAACGAGCAGGGCGCCGACGAGCTCACGTTCCTCGACATCACGGCCACCAGCGACGCGCGCGGGATGATCCTGCACATCATCGAGGCGGTGGCCTCGCAGGTGTTCATCCCGTTGACGGTGGGCGGCGGCGTCCGCGAGGTGGCGGACGTGCGACGCCTGCTCAACGCCGGCGCCGACAAGGTCAGCTTCAACTCGGCCGCGGTGGCCAACCCGCAGGTCATCAGCGACGCATCCGACAAGTACGGCGCGCAATGCATCGTGGTGGCCATCGACGCCAAGCGCCGCAGCCCCGAGGACGCCTCCACGCGCGGTGCGGGCTGGGACGTCTACACCCACGGCGGCCGCAAGAACACCGGCCTCGACGCCGTGGCCTGGGCGCGCGAGATGGTGGCGCGCGGGGCCGGCGAGATCCTGCTCACCAGCATGGACCGCGATGGCACCCGCGCCGGCTTCGACCTCGAGCTGACCCGCGCCGTCTCCGACGCCGTCACCGTGCCCGTGATCGCCTCCGGCGGCGTCGGCACGCTCGATCACCTGGCCGACGGCGTGCAGCAGGGCGGCGCCGACGCGGTGCTGGCCGCCAGCATCTTCCACTACGGCGACCACACGGTGGCCGAGGCCAAGGCGGTGATGGCCGCGCGCGGCATTCCCGTACGCCAGTAGGCCGAGGGGCCGGGCCCCGATCGCCCGGCCGCGATTCGGGAAGGGGCCGGGCCCCGATCGCCCGCCAAGCCGTATTTGGCGCGTCCTGCGACAATTGCGCGTGATTTCCCGAAAGCTCCCGTGAAGAACCCGACCCGCTCCGCGCCCCGCGCCCCCGATCCCTGGGACGACGACGTGCCCGTGCGCAACACGCGCGCCGCTCGTGCCGCGCGCACCGCCGCGGCGGCTGCCGTGCCCGTCGAGCCGACGCCCGCGCAGAAGGCCGCCCAGAAGCACGAACGCCGCGCCGCGGCCAACGCCTCACACGAGATCCGCATCATCGGCGGCCAATGGCGCCGCAGCCTGCTGCCGGTGCCCGACGTGCCCGGCCTGCGTCCCACGCCCGACCGCGTGCGCGAGACGCTGTTCAACTGGCTGGGGCAAGACCTGGCAGGCTGGAGCGTGCTCGACGCGTTCGCCGGCACCGGCGTGCTGGGCTTCGAGGCCGCCTCGCGTGGCGCCACCACGGTGCAGATGCTGGAGCGCGAGACCAAGCTGGTGGCGGGCCTGACCGCCTCGAAGACCAGGCTGGGCGCCACGGCCGTCACCATCACCCAGGCCGACGCCATGGCCTGGATGAAGCGGGCGCCGGCGCAGTTCGACCTGGTGTTCCTCGACCCGCCGTTCGACGCCAACCTGTTCGAGTCGGCGCTGGCCGCCTCGTTGCACTGCGTGGTGCCGCAGGGCTGGATCTACCTGGAGGCGTCGGCGCCGTTCGACGCCGCGTCGCTGGCCGAGCGCGGCCTGGAGCTGTACCGGCACTCGCGCGCCGGCGCCGTGCACGCGCACCTGATCCGCAAGAACTGACAAGGCCTGCCGTGACCAAGTCCCTCACCGCCGTCTATCCCGGCACGTTCGATCCGATGACCCTCGGGCACCAGGACCTGATGCGCCGCGCGAGCACGCTGTTCCCGCGCCTGATCCTGGCCGTGGCGGCCGGCCATCACAAGCGCACGATGTTCTCCATCGCCGAGCGGCTGGAGATCGCCACTGAGCTGGCCGAGCCGTACAAGAACGTGGAAGTGGTGGCGTTTCGCGGCCTGTTGCGCGATTTCGTGGTGGACAACGGCGGCAAGGTGGTGGTTCGCGGCCTGCGCGCCGTGAGCGACTTCGAGTACGAGTTCCAGATGGCCGGCATGAACCGCCAGCTGATGCCCGACGTCGAGACGCTGTTCCTCACGCCGTCCGACCAGTACCAGTTCATCAGCGGCACCTTCGTGCGCGAGATTGCCGTCCTCGGCGGTGATGTCTCCAAGTTCGTGGCACCCTTGGTGCTGTCCAAGCTGAAAGAGCGCATCGCCCAGCCGCGCGACGCCGAGTAGATTCCATGGCCCTGATGATCACGGACGAGTGCATCAACTGCGACGTCTGCGAACCCGAATGTCCCAACGAGGCGATCTCGATGGGCGCGGACTACTACGTCATCGCGCCGGACAAGTGCACCGAGTGCGTGGGCCACTTCGACTCTCCCCAGTGCGTGCAGGTGTGTCCCGTGGAGTGCATCCCGGTGAACCCGCAGCACGTGGAGTCGGCCGACCAGCTGATGGCCAAGTACCGGCACCTGCTGGGGCTGGACGGCTCCATCCCGACCGCGGCGTAGGCCTTCCTCTGGGGTCGATCCTGCGACTTCGCGCAGGATCCATGTTCGCCAGTCAGTTGCCTGCCTTGCCCGCCATCGCCGGACCCGACGCCCCCGACGTCAGGATCTTGCGCGAGCGCGGCTTCTTCGGCACGCAGGTCATCATCGCGGTGTCCGTGCAGACGGCGATGGCGGCCTTTCTGCCCCCCTGCGCGGGCGCCGACGCGATCGTCTCTCGTTCGCGCCGACCCGCCTCGTACCAGGCCGCCAGCCGCTTGTCGCGCGCGGTGAGGTCCGCCGACTGGCGGCGTTGCGCCTCGGTGCGTGCGTCGTCCACGGCAAGCGGCCTGGCCCCTGCGCAGGGATGCGCCGAATAGCTGCTGCCGCACCGCCAGACCTGCCGCTCGGCGGGCAGGTCATCGGGCAGCGTGTCCGCCGAGGGCGCCAGGATCTGCGCGGTGGAGGGCGACGACGCCGCCCTGGGCACGCGAGCCTTGTGCGAGGTGGTGGCGTCGGCGTCGGCGCACAAGGTGGCGAGGCATATCAGCATTCCACCGCCGAAGCGGATCGCCGTGCGTGACCGAACGGGGCGGGAATGCGTTCGATCGGTGTCAGGCATTGCCTGCGAGTACCCAGGAGATGCCAGACACCTCGGGCGGGCGCGGAGGCCAGGAAGGAACGGGTCAGTCGGTGGGATCACTCTGCGGCTCCTGCGTGCCGGCCGAAGCCGGCCCCGCAGGGTTCGCAGGGGGAGTGGACGACGGCTTGGACGCCGGCACCTTGGACATCAACGACGACAGCAGCGGATTGAGCTGCGGCGGACGAGGCGGCTTGGGACGCGGCGGCTTGGCGTGGATCCTGATCATCGCCTTGTCCATGTCGCCCGCCAGCAGCGACTCGAGCGCTTGCAGGCTCTCGTCGACATTCTTCTCGATTAGCTCGCGTTCGGCGGCGGGCGGCTTGCGCAGCACGTAGGCGGCCACCTCGTTGCGGTCGCCCGGATGGCCGATGCCCAGTCGCAGGCGCCAGAAGTCGGGCGTGCCGAGCTGGGCCTGGATGTCCTTCAGCCCGTTGTGCCCGCCGTTGCCGCCGCCCTTCTTGAGCTTCATCTGCCCGGGCGGGATGTCGAGCTCGTCGTGCACCACCAGGATCTCGTCGGGCAGGATCTTGAAGAAGCGCGCGAGCGGCGCCACGGCCTTGCCCGACAGGTTCATGTAGGTGAGCGGCTGCTGCAGCCACACCGGGCCCTCGGGCCGGTTCACGCGCGCCACGAAGCCGTGGTACTTCGGGTCGTGCACGAGCGAGCCCTTGAGCTGGCGCACCGCGCCGTCCACCCACCAGAAGCCCGCGTTGTGGCGCGTGTCCTCGTATTCCGCCCCGGGGTTGCCGAGGCCGACGATCAATCGAATCATGCGGGGATTATCCGTTCACGGACACGTCGTCCGTCCACACCAGCGACGCGATCTTCCAGCCGCGCGACGTGCGCACGAACTGGATCGCCTTGGTGCCGCCGCCCTCGAACGCCACGCTGTCCAGCGTGCCGCGCTTGACGTAGCGCAGCCAGCGTTGCGCGATGGCCCCCCGGATCTCGGTGCGCGACTCGGTCTCGTGCTCCTCGAAATCCACGAGGCGTCCGTGCGCCAGCATCTCGGCGCGCGGCCCGATGAAGCCGTGGAGGTTGGTGCTGCTGACCGTGCCCATCGCGTCGGCCACGCGCACGGTGGCGTCGAGCATGAACCAGTGCGGCAACGCGGGCAGGGTGGGGACGGCACCGTCGCGGTTGGTGAACGCGGCCAGGAAGCGGCGCGTGAGCGCGTCGATCTGGACGCGGTCGTCGCCTTGATCGACGCGCGGCGACTTGAAGATCCACGTCTCGCGCTCCTCGCCCACCAGCCGCGTGACGCCCGCGTCCTCCAGGCCGATCTGTCGCAGCACGGCGGCCGATGCCGCGTTGTCGGGGCCGGTGATGCCCCACACCTCGGGCAGGCCCAGCACGTCGAGCGCGTAGCGCACGCAGGCGGCGGCGGCCTCGCGGGCGTAGCCCTGGCCGCGGAACGCGGGCATCAGCGCGTAGCCGACGTCCACCTCCATCAGCGTGTCGCGCTTGACCAGGCCGCACATGCCCATCAGGCGGCCGTCGGGCCTGCGCTCGACGGCCCAGAAGCCGAAGCCCAGACGTCCGTACGGGGCGGTGTGGCGCGTGGCGATCCACGTGAGCGCCTGGCGTCGGGTGCGCACGTGGCGTTCGCCGATGTTGGCGAGCCAGCCCGGGTCGTTGAGCAGCGCCCGCAGGAAGTCGGCGTCGGCGGCGGTGGCATTGAACCAGCGCAGGCGCAGGCGGTCGGTCTCGAGGATCAGCATGGGCTTTCTCAGGGTTGCAGCAGCGCGGCCCGGGCGCCGGAGATGAGGGCCTGGCCCACCTGTTCCATCAGCCCGGAGCGCGCGACGGGCGCGCCCGCCTCGACGGGCGTGTCGAGGCCGGTGCCCAGCTTCCACTGGTGCCAGTACAGCGCGACGTCGATCGCGGCCTCGGGCCGGATCGCCACCAGCGCGCCGGCGTCCAGGTGGGGCCGCGCGAGCAGCTCGGGGATGACGGCCACGCCCCAGCCCATGACCGCGGCGCGCGCGCCGGCCTCGCTGGACGGCACGAAGCGCTCCTTCAGGCGCGGGTCGCGCAGGCCCATCGCGCGTGCCACCCATTGCGCCTGCATGTCGTCCTTGCGGTTGAACACGATGAACGGCAGGCGCGCGAAGTTGGCCTCGTTGAGACCGGCGGGCATGGCCTGCTCGACGAAGGCGGGGCTGGCCACGGCGATGTAGCGCATGTGGCCCAGCGGCTGGCAGCTGCAGCCACGCAGGGCCATCGACACGGTGGACACGCAGCCCAGCACTTCGCCCTCGCGCAAACGGTCGTGCGTGAAGTCCTGGTCGTCGACGATCAGCTCGAGCCCGTAGCCCTCGCGTTGGCCAGCGTGCACCAGCGCGTCGAGCGCGCCCAGCACCCAGGTGGCCAGGCTGTCGGCATTGATCGCGATGGGCAGGCGCTCCTCGCGCATCTGCGTGGCGCCCAGCTCGCGCGCGGCGTCGGCGCGCAGCGCCTGCAACTGGCGCGCGTAGCGCAGCAGCACCTTGCCGGACTCGGTCATGCGCAGCGGGCGCGAGCGCACCACCAGCAGCTGGCCCACCTGCGTCTCGAGCGCGCGCAGGCGTTGCGACACGGCCGATTGCGTCACCGACAGCAGCTGCGCGGCCCGCTCGAAGCTGCCCGCCTCGGCCAGGGCGGCGAGCGATTCCAGCGCGGCGAAGTCGAGCAGGTTCATAAGCAACGCTACTGTAATCGGACTTGTTGCGATGCAGCTTCACAGTTTCCCGAGGCAGGCACAGACTGTCCTTTCCAAAAAATGCGACGGAGACATCATGAAGATCGGCGTTCCGAAGGAGATCAAGAACCACGAGTACCGGGTGGGCCTCACGCCCGCGAGCGTGCGCGAGTTCGTCGCGCACGGCCACTCGGTGCAGGTGCAGGCCGGCGCCGGCGCGGCCATCGGCCTCGACGACGCGCAGTACCGCGCCGCGGGCGCCACGCTGGTCGACACCGCGCAGGAGGTGTTCGCGCAGTCCGACATGATCGTCAAGGTCAAGGAGCCGCAGCCGCAGGAGTGCGCGATGCTGCGCCCCGGCCAGCTGCTGTATACCTACCTGCACCTGGCGCCCGATCCCGAGCAGACCGCCGCGCTGGTGAAGTCGGGCGCCGTGTGCGTGGCGTACGAGACCATCACCGGCGCCA
>JACMOG010000815.1 GCA_014378125.1 Vitreoscilla sp.
CTTGGTGGCGGCTTAAGCCGCCACCAAGCTGCGCAGCGCTGCCGGGCTCATCTTGGCGAAGCTCCAGGCCTGGCGCAGCACGGTGGGCGACGACGATTCCTCGGGCACCAGCAGCAGGCGGGCGCGGCGCACGCGTTCGCCCAGCGCGGTGCTGCCGGTGAGCACGGTGAACGGCACGGCCAGCACCAGGGGCAGGCCCACGGGCATCATCCACAGCACGGCCGACGAGCCGGCCAGGCTCATGGCGCAGGCGATCGCCACCACCACCAGGCTCACCGGCGCGAAGCGCTGGGCGGCCTCGGTCCAGCTGACGTCGTTGGCCTCGCGCGGGGGCGACTTCCATTCCAGCTTCCAGCCGGTCATCGCGCCCAACACGAACAGCGTGTGGGCCACCATGCGCAGCGGCGCCAGCAGCATGGCCAGCGCGGCCTCGAGGAACGCGCTCAGCACCAGCTTCGCGCCGCCGCCGAAGCGGCCGGTCTCGTTGCGCATGAACACCGCGGCCACGCCCAGCAAGCGCGGCAGCACCAGCATCGTCAGCGTGCCGGCCCACAGGCCCGGGATGCCGATGGCCAGCGTGCCTTCGGGCGTGAACAGCACGTTGCCGCCCACCAGCCACAGCAGCGCGCCCAGCACCACGTACAGCAGCCACAGCGGCGCCGATACGTAGGCCATCGCGCCCGTGGCCAGCATGCCACGGTGCACGGCGTGCAGGCCCGGCTCGGCGATCAGGCGGGCGTTCTGCAGGTTGCCCTGGCACCAGCGACGGTCGCGCTGCAGCTCGGCCAGCAGGTGCGGCGGCTGCTGCTCGTAGCTGCCGACGAGATCGGCCACCAGCCACACGTGGTAGCCGGCACGGCGCATCAGCGCGGCCTCGACGAAGTCGTGCGAGAGGATGTGGCCGGAGAACGCGCCGTTGCCCTGCAGCGGCGCCAGGCCGCAATGTTCCATGAACGGCTTGACTCGGATGATGGCGTTGTGGCCGAAGTAGTGCGCCTCGCCGAGTTGCCAGAACTGCATGCCCACGGTGAACAGGTTGCCCGTCACGCGGGCGGCGAACTGCTGGGCGCGAGCGTGCAGCGTGGCGTGCCCCACGGCCTGCGGCGCGGTCTGCAGGATGCCGGCGGTCGGGTGCTTCTCCATCAGGCGCACGAGCGTCTGCAGGCAGTCGCCGCTCATCACGCTGTCGGCGTCCATCACCACCATGTACTTGTAGTTGGCGCCCCAGCGGCGGCAGAAGGCGGCCACGTTGCCGGCCTTCTTCCTGGTGCGCACGCGGCGCACGCGGTAGAACACGTTGCCGCGGCCGGCGAACGAGTCGCGCAGGTCGGCGAACGCGGCGCGTTCCTCGGCGATCACGGCCTCGTCCTTGCTGTCGGACAGCACGAAGATGTCGAACGCGTGCAGCGCGCCGCTGCGCTCCAGCGAGGCGGCGGTGGCGCGCAGGCCGGCGAACACGGTGGCCACGTCCTCGTGGCAGATGGGCATGATCAGCGCGGTGCGGCCGTCGGCGGGCAGCGGGGCGTCGCCGGCATCGGCGGCCGAGATCGCGTGCTTGTCCCCCCGGACCACCACGAAGAATCCCATCAGCGCCGTGAAGCAGCCGGCGGCCACCCAGGCGAACAGCAGGGCGAACAGGCCGATCTGCAGTCCTTGCAGGATCGGATGCTGCAACTCGGTCTGGCCGCTGGCCAGCACCGTCGCGGCGAACGCGGTGGCCACCAGGACCAGCGCCAGCAGCACGCGGCGGCGCAGGCGCACGGCCTGTTCCCACGCGAGCGGCCTGGCGGCGAGCGCGGCGGGCTCGGGCGTCACGTGCTTGTCGGCGCGACCGAGGATGCCGTTCCAGAAACCGCTCCAGGCGCGCGGCAGCATGGGGCTGCGCACGATGGCGGGCATGGTGGAAGCACGGGCAGAAGTTTTCATCGGGGGGGAATGACGTGTGTCCATGTTTCGCTCAGGATGTCGTTGCCATGCTGAAGAAAGGCGCGCAGTTCGACGGGTTGGTCGAGCTGGCGTTGCTTGAATCGGATCGCGACGCGCCACGTGCCGTTGGCCTCGTTGCGGTAGCAGTTGGTCGACACGATGTCGACGTTGGCGGCGCCGGTGACGACGGCCTTCACGGCGGCGTCCGCGGGCAACGGGGCAAGCGCGGGGCCGGCGAAGTCGACGATCACCTGCTCCTCGCCCTTGCCCAGCGTGGCGAAGCTGCGGCCACTGCGCGACTGCGTGGCCCACGCGCCGGGCGGGTGCTGCTGCTCGTTGCCCTGCCAACGCATGCGGTACGCGAAGTCCAGCGGCTGGCCGGCGGCGGGCAGCCTGGCGGGCACCCAGTAGGCGACGATGTTGTCGTTGGTCTCGTCGACGGTGTTCAGCTGCACCAGCTCCACGCGGCCCGCGCCCCAGTCGCCCACCGGCGTGATCCAGGCGCTCGGGCGCAGCTCGTAGCGCGCCTCGTCGTCCTCGTAGCTCGTGTAGGCGCGGTCGCGCTGCATCAGGCCGAAGCCCTTCAGCGAGGGCATCGCGAACGACGTGGTGAGGATGCGCTTGGGATTGCTCAGCGGGCGCCACAGCCATTCGCCGTTGCCCGTTTCCACCATCAGGCCGTCGGAGTCGTGCACCTCGGGGCGGAAGTCGCCCGGCTGCGGCTGGTTCTCGCCCGAGAAGAACATGCTGGTGAGGGGGGCGATGCCCAGCGTCGTGACATTCTTGCGCAGGTACAGGCGCGACTGCACGTCGACTACGGTGTCCTGGCCCGGCGTGACCACGAAGCGATAGACGCCGGTGACGCTCTTCGAGTCCAGCAGCGCGGTGATGGCCAGCGACGTCGCGTTGGCGGCCGGCTTCTCGAGCCAGAACTCGGTGAAGCGCGGGAACTCCTCGGCGCCGGCGCCCACGGTGTCGACGGCCAGGCCGCGGGCCGACAGGCCGTAGCGTTGATCCTTGCCCACCGCGCGGAAGTAGCTGGCGCCCTGGAACACGATCACCTCGTCCTTGTGGGCCGCGTTGTTGATGGGGAAGTGGACGCGCAGGCCCGAGTAGCCAGCAGGCGGGACGGACGGCGGCTTGTTGTGGCCGTAGTCGAAGTTGGCGGTGGTGGCGGGGATCTGGCGCGACGCGCCGTCGGCCGTCACCTCGTTGATCTTCACCGTCTCGGTGTTGACGAAGCCCGGGTGGAAGAACTGCACCTCGAACGGCAGGCTCTGGTCGCGCCACAGGGAGTGGTCGGGACGGAAGCGGATGTCGCGGTACTGGTCGTAGGTCAGCGCGTCGCTGGCGGCCGGGCTGGCGACCACCGGCTTCGGCTGGACAACGAAGGGCTTCTCGGCCAGTTGGCGGGCGCGCGCGCCGACGTCGTCAAACAGCGCCGCGCAGGCCTGCAGGCTCGTGAGCGCGAGGGTGGCGCAGACGAGCAGGGATGGCAGGGCTGCAGAGGAGAAAGGGCGCTTTCGACGGACCGGAATGTGCATGAATCGACGAGTTGAAAAGCAAGGTGTCTGCTCTCCATTCGCAATGCACGTGCCAACCTGAAAAACTCATATGAATCAATCACTTGCAAGGGGGATCCCGAGCAAGCTGTCGAACGGCTGTCGGATTTCGCCGAAAAGCGTCGGGCTGCGGCGACGCGTGCACCGCACAATCGCCCAAGTGATTGATTTTGAAAGGATTTCTGTTGTCGCTATTCGGCGACAGGGCCGTCGGCCCTGAACAACCCGGGGGTCAGGCCGTGCTTCTGCATCAGCCGGTAGAACTCCGTCCGGTTGCGGTCGGCCAGGCGCGCGGCGTCGGCCACGTTGCCGTCGGTGATCTTCAGCAGGCCCACCAGGTAGTCGCGTTCGAAGCGCGTGCGCGCCTCGGTGTAGCTGAGCACCTCCATGCTGGGCACGCGCAGCGCGCGCTGCACCAGCGCCAGCGGCACCAGCGGCGTGGTGTCCAGCGCGGTCACCTGCTCGACCACGTTGTGGA
>JACMOG010000816.1 GCA_014378125.1 Vitreoscilla sp.
GACGCAGGCCGACAGCAGGGCGGCGGCGCCGAGCGCGGCACCGAGCGTGCTCAGGCGCATCAGGCCCAGGCTGGTTGGAGTTGTCATGTCGAGAGAGTCCTCTGTCAATCGCCCTTGCCATGGGGGCTGGAACGGCCATTGTCGCGGCACGTGTCGGTTCAACGCTCGAGTACCCGAACCGGTAGGCAACGGACACTCAAATTTACATTCTTCAGGGCGCGGCCAGCCCGGCGCAACGCTGGCTTGAGGAAAGGCGGCGGCGCGTGTGGCAGGCGTTCAGGCGCGCGGAGCGCGTGCCACGAAGCCCGTCTTGTCGCTGGCCGAGAAGCCGCAGCCCAGGTAGAAGCGATGCACGCGTGGATCGCGCGAACCCGTTTGCAGCAAGGCCTTGTAGCAGCCGCGACCCCAGGCCTCGTCGAGCGCGTGGCGCAACACCTGCTGCCCCAGGCCGCCGCCGCGCAGCGCCGCGTCGACCACCACGTTCTCGATCACGGCGTACGAGGCGCCGCCGCGGGTGAGGTTGGGAATGACGTTGAGGTAGCAGGTGGCGACGACGCGCTCATCCTGCGTGCCAACGAGGAGGGCGAAGTGCGGGCTCGCGAGGATGGCCTCGAGGATTGCGGCGAGGCGCTCGCGTGGAACGGGCGTGTCGTCGGGATTGAGCTGGGCGTAGAGCGCGAGCAGGGCATCGAGGTCGTCGCGGTGGGCGTGCCGCAGGGTCAGGATGTTCATGCGCGTTGTCGGGCGTGTGCTTTGCGCGAGTGTGCCACGCGGCGGAGCGCGGCTGGCGCGCGCCGCCTCGCGACTCGTCAGCCCGCGCGCTCCGCAGCGAGACGCCTCAGCCCGCGCGCGTCGAGTCGTCGGGCGCCGGCAGGTACAGCTGCTGCTGCGGCACCAGGAGCCACAGCAGCACGTAGAGCGCCAGGCCCGTGCCCGCGCACACCGTGCCCAGCAGGAAGATGAGGCGCCACACCCACGAGGGCATGCCGGTCACCTGCGCAATGCCGCCGCACACGCCGCCCAGCCAGCGATCGTCGAGGCTGCGGCGCAGTTGGTTGAGACCGTTGATCGGGGCGCTGGAGCGCGCCGTGGCGCTGCCGCTCAGCACGCGGGCTTTGGCCCGCGCGAACTCCTCGTCGGAGAGGATGCCGCGTTGGTGGAGTTCACCGAGCTTGTTGAGTTCGTCGCTGTCTGACATGGTCTGCTCCTGGTTGAGGTGCGTTGAATCGATGTCTGCAGATTACGCTGGGGCGCCTTTGCAAGCGAGCGGCTTGCGACGGTCTGCGCCGAACGCCGACGACGGGTGCCCGAGCGTCGACAGGATGTGGCGGCCACCGCCAGATGCGCGGGCGGCGGCTGCTGGCGATGCCGGGTTCGCCCGGCATCGCGAACCCTCGCCTCAGTGCTTGACGTTGTCCTTGTTGAAGCCGCGCGTTGGCGCCATCGTCGGCCGCGGGCCGTCGTTGGAATCGCTGCAGGGCGCCTGCCATTCGCGCAGCTCGGTCTCCAGCAACTGGTGGCCATCCTTCTGCGCCAATGCGATGAGCTCGAACACGTTGGCGTCGGTGACGAGCTCGTGGCCCAGGCCCAGCTTGAGCTGGCGGTAGATGTGTTGCGGATCGGTCGAGTCGTTCTGCGCTTTCATGGGCTCTCCATTTCGAGTGTGAATCCCGATCGCGGCAACGCCTGTGCCCGTCGCCCGGGAAGTGGGGGTGTCGCCGGAGCCTGCTGTGCACACTCCTGTCCAAGTGTGCCCGCGGGCGAATAGCCCTTCGGGCCTACAGGCGCAGCTTGCCCGCGTAGCCGGTGAGCTCGAGGTAGCCGTAGCCGGCGACGCGGCCATCCTCGCCCCGAAGCGCGGACAGCCCCTCCCAGTAGACGGAGCCGGTGGAGTTGCGGCTGTCCAGTTCCTGGTCGTCCTGCAGCGCCGTGACGTGCCAACGCCCGGACGGCGTGGTCAGCAGCCACTCGACCGGGTAGCTGGCCTGCGTGTGCGGGCTCGTCCAGCGGCGGCCGGGCTCGAAGCGCACCTCGCTGGCCGCGAAGTTGCGCAGTTCGCCGGCGGCGCTGCGATACGAGCCGCCGGCCCAGGTGACCGAGCCGTCGGCGCGGCGCAGCCGGAACGCCATCAGCGCGGCCCCATCGAGCAGGTTGAAGCCCACCCAGTCCCAGCCGACCGCCTCGGAGCCGAGGTAGCGATTGCTCCACTCGTGGTCGAGCCACGCCCGCCCGCTGACGTCCCGCGCGGGCGCGCCAGCGCGCTCGACGCGGCCGCGCACCGCGAGCTGCGGCTCGCTGTAGTAGTGGCTGGCGTCGGCCGGATCGGGCCCTTTTTGCGAATACCCGGCCTCGCCTTGCAGCAACATCGGCTGCGTGCCTTCGAAGTCGAGCTCCAGCGCGAAGCGGTCGCTGCGCACCGAGGCGTGCATCCGGGTCCGCGTGTCGCCGCTGCCGGACGGCGCGTGGCGCAGCAGCGACCAGTCGTGCAGGCTCACGAGCTGTTCGCCCGACGCCGCCGGTGCCTGGGCGAGGCCGAAGCCTTCGCGCGCCGCCCGCTGGTCGTGCATCAGCGCATCGCCGCGCCCACCGGCCGCAAGATCGGCCAGCGCGACGTGGGCGAAGACGAGCTGGCGCGCGGCGAAGCGGCTGGCGGAAGACTCGCCCAGGCCGGTGCGGCTGCGGAAGAACGTCACCTGGAAGCCGAACTCGGGCGGAAGCGTCGCGTCGTCGTTGCCGCCTGCCGTGCCGGCGCGCAGCCAGCCGGTGATGTACCACCACTCGACGTGGGTGTCGGGATGGTCGCCGTGGTCGGCGGGAAAGCGCAGCGCGCGGTGGCTGACCCCCAGCGGCGGGTTCTGCGCGGAGGTGGCGTGCGCCTGCGCGAACGCGTCGGAGCGCCAGCCCAGCGCGGCGGGCAGCAGGGCGGCGAGCAGGGGGCGGCGGCGCATCACCAGTCCTCCTTGACCGAGCGCACGATGTCGCGGCTGGCCGCCGCATGGCCGCTGCCCCAGGCGGTGAGCGCGCCGGCCACGACGACGCCCAGGCCCAGTGCAAGCAGCGTGAACGGCGGCACGCTCATCGACATCGTCCAGTGGAAGCTCTGCGGATTGACCACCTTGACCAGCACCACGCTGACCGCCAGCCCCAGCGCGAGACCCAGCACGGCGCCGACCGCGCTCCACAGCGCGCCCTCGCAGGCCACCAGCGCCAGCACCTGGCGGCGCGTGAAGCCCAGGTGCTGCAAGGTGCCGAACTCGCGCCGGCGCGCGAGCACCTGGGCCGAGAAGCTGGCCGCGATGCCCGCCAGGCCGATGACCAGCGCCACGCCCTGGAGCCAGTGCGTGACGGCGAAGCTGCGGTCGAAGATCCGCAGCGAGAACGCACGCAGCTCGCCGGCCGTGGACCCGTCTACCGGCGCGCCGTCCGGAATGGCGCCCTTGATCCGGGCGACCAGCGCCGCCCCGTGGTCGGTGGTGCCGTCGGCGAACCAGACGGCCAGCCCGCTGATACGGTCGTCGCCGGTCAGGCGCAGCCAGTCGGCACGCGCCATCAGCAGCGCGCCTTGCTGGCGGGCGTAATCGCGCCAGACGCCGCGCACGACGGCGCGCGTGGCGACGGCGGCGGTCGATGCCGGGCCGCCGGCGGTGGAGCGCGGCGGCGGCAGGGGCAGCGTGATCTGGTCGCCAACATGCAGGTGCTGCAGCGCGGCCAGCACCTCGCTGGGGTAGACCGACAGCACGCCGGGTGGCTGCGCCGGGTGCGCGACGGGGTCGGGCGCGACGATCCAGGGCAGCGCGGGCGGCGTGCCGTCGGACGGCACCTCTCGCACGATCAGCGTCGCCCCGGGCTGCTCCGGCGCCAGCGTCACCGGCA
>JACMOG010000817.1 GCA_014378125.1 Vitreoscilla sp.
CGCCGAGCAGGCCGGCGGTCTGCGTCTGCGCAAGAATCGTCACGGCTGCGGCAGCAGGATCGAGAACGCCATTGTTGTTCGCGTCTTCCTTGTGAGTCGAATCGAAGATGTCCTGGTTGCCATTGCGATTGACGTCTTCGTTGTCGCAGCTAACGTGCCCTTCGAGCTTCCAGGCCCCGCTGACGACGTCGAAGTAGCCCTTGTAATAGCGAGGCTGGTCGACGGCGCTGCTCACGACGACGCCCGCCTGCGGGTTGCCGACCGAATCGACGACCTGCACGGCGTATGCGATCTGGTAGATCGTCGGCGTGGTGCCGACCGAAGTGATGTTGTTGTCGGTGTCGATGGCGATGCTGACGCTCGCGCCCGCCACGGTGATGGCCGAAGTGACCGCCTGGCTGTTCGGACAGGCCGCCCCGGTCGTGACGACGGCGAAGTCGCTGTTGCTCCAACAGCCGCGGATCGTGAGCTTGTTGTTGCCGCTCGATCGGCTGCCCGGAATGTAAGTCGTGCGCGCAACGCCGTTGGCGTCCGAATAGACATAGTCGGTGCCGGAAGTCAACGTTCCGCCGATGCCGTTGGCGTCGCCGTTCAGGTCGAAGCGAACGCGCACATTGGCGATGGGCTGGTTACTGGCGCCCAGGAACAGCGCGCGCACCGCAACCTGGTTGGCGGTCGAACCGGCCGCGTTGACGCCGACCGTCGACGGATCGGAACTCAGGGACGCCGATTGAACCGATCCCACGGCCGGAGCGATCGTCCCGGAGGTGTCCTGCACCGTGCTGGTCACGGAAACCTTGTTGGCCGTGGCATTGAACGTGAGCACCTGCTCGGCCGAAGGAGCCGTGTACGGGAACGTGTAGTTGCCGTTCGCGTCCGTCGTTCCGGTCGCGGTGAGAGTCCCTGAAATCGCGACGCTGACATTCGCGACAGCGACTCCCTTGGCGTCCGCGAGGTGGTACTGGATCGTTCCAGCGCCACCCGGCGTGACGATCGCCGGCGAGGGCGTCGCCGTCAGCACGTTGCCGACGACATCGAAGGAGGCGGTCTTCTTGATCGACCCCGACGAAATGACGAGAGCAACCGTGCGGTTGGAGCTGTCGTTGCCGATGCCCACGGTACCGGTCACGACACCGGCGCTGTTGGTGGTGGTGCTGGAGGTCGAGACGACGGCGGTGTTGTCGGGAACGATCGACACTGTGGCGCCGGAGACGACGTTGCGATTCGAATCGACAGCCGTGACCGTGACCGTGGCAACCTGAGCGCCCGTGTTCTGCAAGCCCCCGGGGTTCGGCGTCGTGACGGTGACCAGAAGGTCGGAGGCCGTCGTGCCCCCGCCCACAGTCTTCGCAGGCTCGCCGCCCGCGCTGCAGCCGGCCAGCACGATGCCGAGCGCAGCCGCCGCGAGGATCGCTTTCATTTGTTGGATTCCCTGGAATTTCATTTTCAAAACCTCAATGCGCGACCGTGCGATCCGAGATGATGCGCGGCGTAATGAAGATCAGCAGTTCGGTGCGCGTCTGCAGCTTGGACGTGCTCTTGAACAGGTTGCCCAGGAACGGGATGTCACCCAGGAACGGGATCTTGTCGGTGACATTGTTCTCGATCTGCTGGAACAGGCCGCCGAGGACGACGGTGCCACCATTCTCCACCAGCGCGGTCGTCTTGACGTGTTTGGTGTCGATGGCGAAGCCGGCGCTGGTGCTTCGGCCGACGCTGTCCTTGTTGACGTCCACGTCGAGGATCACGTTGCCTTCGGGCGTGATCTGCGGCGTCACCTGCAGGCGGATCTGGGCCTTCTGGAAAGTGACCGACGTGGCGCCGCTGGACGTGGCCTGCTGGTAAGGCAGTTCTTCGCCGGCCTCGACCACGGCTTGCACCTGGTCGGCGGTGATCACGCGCGGGCTGGAGATGATGCGGCCCGAGCCGTCTTCTTCCAAGGCCGACAGCTCTAGGTTCAAGAAGCGACTGGCGCTGGCGCTGAACAGCGACAGGGCGAACGTTGCGGCATTGGCGGTGCTGCTGACGATGCCGGCCTGCGCGGGGAAGTTCACGAACTGCGAATCGGTATAGGGCGCGGTGCCCGCCACCTGGCCGGTCTGGTAGCCGACGCCTTCGTAGTTGCCGCCCAGCGAGACGTACTGGCTACCGCCCACGTGGAACGCGTTGAAGGACGTGGTGCCCAGCTTCACGCCCAGCGCGCGGCCGAAGTTGTCGCTGGCCTCGACGATGCGCGCCTCGATCATGACCTGCCGCGACGGGATGTCGATGCGGGTGATGAGCGCCTGGATCTCTTCGAGCTTGGACGGGATGTCGGTGACGAACAGCTGGTTGGTGCGCGACTCGGCCACCACGGAACCGCGACCCGACAGCAGTCGCGTGCCGATGCCGCCGGAGGCGCCAGTGCCGGTGAGGCCGTTGGCCACCTCGAGCGCCTTCGTGTAGTTCAGCTGGAACGCCTGCATGTGCATCGGCTCCAGGTCGGCGATCTTCTTCTTCGCCTCCAGGTCGACCTGCTCCTTGGCCGCGAGTTCGTCCTTCGGGGCGATCAGCAGCACGTTGCCCGAGCGACGCTTGTCGAGGCCCTTGCTCTGCAGGATGATGTCGAGCGCCTGGTCCCAGGGCACGTCCTTCAGGCGCAGCGTGACGGTACCGGTGACGGTATCGCTGGTGACGACGTTGAAGTCGCTGAAGTCGGCAATGATCTGCAGCAGCGCCCGGATCTCGATGCTCTGGAAGTTGAGCGACAGGCGCTGGCCGGTGTAGCCCTGGCCCGCCACGAGCTTGTTCGGGTCGGTCTTGGCCGGACGCACTTCCAGCACGAACTGGTTGTCGGTCTGGTAGGCGCTGTGCTCCCACGCGCCGGTGGGCGATATCACCATGTGCACGTGATCGCCCGCCTGGGTGGTGGTGATCGTCTGCACGGGCGTACCGAAATCGGCCACGTCGAGGCGGCGGCGCAGGCGCGCCGGCACGCTGGAGCGCAGGAAGTCGACGACAAGATCCTTGCCTTGCTGCTTCAGGTCGACGCCGACCTGCGTGCTGGCCAGGTTGACGACGATGCGGCCGGCGCCATCGGTTCCGCGGCGGAAGTCGATGTCGCGCAGATCGAGGATGTCGGCGTTGTGGCTGTTGGCGAAGTGCGTGTCGGTGCCCTGGGCGGGCGTCGCGGCGGCGCCCGCCGTGGCGACCGGCGCGGCGCCGGTGTCCAGCGAGATCAGCAAGGTCTTGCCCTGGATCTCGGCACGGTAGCTGGAGGCCGTCTTCAGGTTCAGCACGAGGCGCGTGCGGTCACCGGAGCTGGCCACGCTGACCGAGCGCACGTTGCCCTGGTTCACCTCGATGGACGACTTGCCGGAGGCATTGGTGACGCCGGGCAGGTCGATCGCCACGCGCGGCGGCGACTGCACCGCGAAGCCCGCGGGAACCGCGGTCAACGCTTCGCTCAGCTCGACGCGGACGACGTCCGTGCCACCTTGCTGCGTGCCGGTGACCGACATGATCCTGGGCTCCGCCCACGACGCCATCGGCAACCCCAATCCCAACGCCAGAACGAGCGCTGCTCCCGCGGTCCAACTCCGCATATTCCGATTCTCCTGACTGCTGTTCATCGCGCCTTCTCCTGAATCTGGAGGGTGCTGGCGCGCTCTATCCATTCACCCGTGGGGTCTTGCACGGTTTCCCGCAAGGTAATCTGTGAGTCCGTGATGGCGGTGATCTGGCCGTAGTTCTGGCCGATCCAGTCGCCTATCTTCACGTCGTGGAGACGACTCTCCACCATCAGCAGCGCGTGGGTCTTGCCGGCCTGCTTCAGCGAGCCGACCATGCTCATGCTGTCCAGCGGATACGACTCGAGTTCCTGCGTGGCGTGGGCCTTGGCGGCGGTGAGCAACGCGCTCGACTTGCCGGTGGCCGGGCCACCCACGGGGATAAGCTTCTGCGTTCCGAAGGGCTCGACGCCGGTCACGCCCAGGTAGGCCTGCGGATTGAATTTCTTGGGCGGGTAGATGGGCGGCACATTGGGCTTGACCTCCTTGTGCTGCTCTTCCATCCACGAGATCAGTTCGTCGTTGTCGGCCGTGCACGCGCCGAGCGCGGACAACATCAGTACCCCGGCCGTGATGCAGAGGATTCGCTTCATTTCTTTCCTCCGGCGCTGCTGGCCGCGCGGGCCTGGACGACCTCGGCCGGATCCAGGTAGCGATAGGTACGCGCCGTGGCGTCCATCGACAGGCCGCTGCCGCCGACGATGCGGGTGTCCGGCGTGATCGACAGGTTGTGCAGCGTGACGATGCGCGAGAGTGCCGCGATGTCGGCCGCGAACGCGCCGATGTCGTGGAAGCGTCCGGTCACGCGGATGGAGATCGGCAGCTCGGCGTAGTACTCCTTGGTCTCGGTCTGGCCAGGAATGAACTGGTCGATGACGAGGCCCCGGCCGACGCCGGCCTGGTTGATGTCGGTGAGCAGCGCGTCCATCTCGGCCTTGCCGGGCAGCTGCTTCTCGAGCTGCGTGACGTAGGTCTGGACGTCTGCCTTCTGCTTCTTCAGGGCGTCGAGGTTGATCGCCTGCGCGAGCTTCGTGCGGTACTCGTTCTTGAGCGCCGGCTCCTTGTCGCGTGCCGCCTGCAGGTCGTTGGACTGGTCGCTGAGGGCGGCGAACCATCCGATGACCGCCACGACGATGACCACCAGCGCCCAGGCCGTGAGCCGCGGCAGGAAGGGCCACTGGCCGGGTTGTTGCAGGTTCAGGTCGTTGAATTGCCCGAGCCCGCCGCGCATGGCGGCGACGAAATCCGCGCCTCGATCTTTTGCTTGAGTAGCCATGCTTACCTCGTCGCCGTCGAAGCGGGTGCTGCGGCGGCCGCGCCAGATGCCGTCAGCGCCGCGCCGGAGGCGGCCGCGCTGGCGGCCGAGCCGGGAGCAGGCGGACGCTTGAGCGTCACGCCCATCACGAAACCATACATCCGGCGCTGGTCGCGGCTGCCCGCCACCTGCATCGTCTGCGACTTGATCTCGACCAGGATCGGCTTCTCGAGCCACGGCGAGTTGTTGGCGACGTTGCGCAGGAACTCGGAGATGCGTTCGTTGGTCTGCGCCACGCCGGTGATCGCCACCTGCTGGCCGCCCTGCTTCACGCTGGTGAGGTAGACGCCTTCGGGCGTCTGCTTGACCAGCTCGTTGAGCAGGTAGACCGGCATGTTGCGGTCGGCCTGGAGGTCTTCGACGGCCTTCTGGCGCGCCTTCAGCCGCTCGATGTCTTCCTTGAGGGCGGCGACGTCGGCGATCTGGGCGTCGAGGCGCTTGATCTCGTTGGACAGGAACTGGTTGTGGTCTTCCTGCGTGTTGATCTGCGCATTGACCAGGGTCCACCAACCGCCCACGACGGCGCCCCCCACCAGCACGGCCATGCCGATGCCTGCGAAGAACGCATTCTTGCGTTGCTGGCGCCGCGCTTCGCGGTGCGGCAACAGGTTGATCAGAATCACTGCACGAACCTCCGCATCGCCAGCCCGCAGGCCGTCAGGTACGACGGCGCCTCGCGCCGAAGCTTGCCTTCACGCACGGCGCTCCCCAGTTTCATGTTCTCGAACGGATTGACGACCCGGCAGGCGAAGCCGGTCACTTCCTTGACGCGCTCGCGCAGGCCCGACAGCGACGCCGTGCCGCCCGCGAGCATCACGTAGTCGACCTTGTGGTGCGGCGTGCTGGTGAAGAAGTACTGCAGCGCGCGGCCGATCTCGTGGGCCAGGCTGTCGACGAAAGGCATCAGCAGGGTGGATTCGAAGTCTTCCGGCAGGTCGCCGGCCAGCTTCTTCTGCTCGGCTTCCTCGAACGAGAAGCCGTACTGGCGGGAGATCAGCTGCGTGAGCTGGGCGCCGCCGAAGGTCTGGTCGCGGTCGTAGAGCATCTCGTCGCCGCGCAGCACCTTCAGCCCGGCGGTGTCGGCGCCGATCTCGAACAGCGCCACCAGCATGTCCTTGCCCTGCTCGGGCAGGCTGGAGATGACGCGGCCCATGGCCAGGCGCGACGCGTGCGACTCGATGTCGAGCACGACAGGCTTGAGGCCGGCGGCTTCCGCCAGGCCCTGGCGATCCTGGACGCGATCCTTGCGGGACGCGGCGATCAGGACGTCGACGTCGCCGATCGAGCTCTGGCTCGGGCCGATGACGCAGAAGTCGAGGCTCACTTCGTCGAGCGAGAACGGAATGTACTGATGAGCTTCCGACTCGACCTGGATCTCCATCTCCGTCTCCCGCAGCCCGGCAGGCAGCACGATGCGCTTGGTGATCACGGCAGACTGGGGCATGGCCATGACCACGTCCCGGGTCTTGGCGCCGCTCTTGGCGACAAGCCGGCGCACGGCGTCGGCCACCTCGTCGAATTTCTCGATCTGGCCGTCGGCGATCCATCCCTTCTCGAATGGTTCGCTCGCGAAACGCTCGAGTACCAGGTCGCCAGAGGGAGTTTGGCCCAGCTCTACCAGCTTGGCGCTGGACGAACTGACATCCAACCCGATCATGGGTGGATGCTTGCGGCCGAAAATGCTGTCGAGAATTGACACGAGGACTGCTCCGACAGCGCTCTTAAGTGAGCGCCGGGTTGAGATATTTTGCGGCAATCCTATCAGCAAGAACGACAGGAAAAGAAAGTTAGTGTGCGGGAATGCCCGTATTTTCAAGGCATTTGGTCACCATAAGTCGTGGTGAA
Organism: Vitreoscilla sp.; assembly: GCA_014378125.1. The sequence continues at coordinate 6,709 of JACMOG010000817.1, forward strand.
ACTGCGTCGTCCCTTCATATCCGCGATTCCATGGACATCGGCCATGTCACGATCTGCTTAAGCGCGACCTGTCGGTTTCTATAATCCGCGCTTACATCCCGGCCCAAATTCATGAGCGAACCTGACCGCCTGCCTGCGAAACTTCCCTCTCCGCCGCCCCGTGGCGGGGCCTCCGGCCATTGGGCGGCAAGGGCTGCGCGGGCCTTGTTGCGCGGCCTCACGACATTTGTCGGCGGGGTGTTGGCGTTGTTACTCGGTGTTGCAATCTGCGTCGCGATCGGGCTTGCTGTCGCGTATCCCAAGATGCCCGAGCTGAGCGCCCTGACCGATTACCGCCCGAAATTACCGTTACGGGTTTTTTCTTCTGATGGGACGCTTCTTGGGGAATATGGTGAGGAAAGGAGACAGTTCGTCCCGATCGCCCAGATCCCGAAGGTCATGCGCGACGCCGTACTGGCCATCGAGGACGCGCGTTTCTACCACCACGGGGGCGTCGACTACCTCGGCGTGATCCGCGCCGGCCTAGCCAACGTCGGCGAGGCGCGCAGCCAGGGCGCCTCCACCATCACGATGCAGGTGGCACGCAACTTCTACCTGTCCACCGAAAAGACGTTTACCCGCAAGCTCTACGAGATTTTGCTGGCGCTGCGCATCGAGTCGCAATTGAGCAAGGACCAGATTCTTGAGCTGTACATGAACCAGATTTATCTGGGCCAGCGTGCGTACGGCTTCGCTTCCGCCAGCGAAATCTATTTCGGCAAACCGCTCAAGGACATCACCATCGGCGAGGCCGCGATGCTCGCCGGACTGCCCAAGGCGCCTTCCAGCTACAACCCGATCGCCAACCCGAAGCGCGCCACGGTGCGCCAGCAGTACATCATCGATCGAATGTTCGAGAACGGTTTCATCACCGAGGACGAGCGCAAGGCTGCGCATGCCCAGGTCTTGATATACCGGGCACCGAGCGAGTCGCCGATCCACGCGGAATACGTGGCCGAGATGGCCCGTCAACTCGTCTTCGCGCAATACGGCGACGAAGCCTATACCCGCGGACTCAATGTCACGCTGACGGTCAATTCCACGGACCAGTTGTCTGCTTACCACGCTCTCAGGCGAGGGATCATGGACTTCGAGCGGCGGCAGCAATTCCGGGGCCCGGAAGGTTATGTCGACCTGCCGGCCGACCCGAAGGCGCTCGACGCTCGAATCGCGGAGGCGCTCGCCGACCATCCCGACAACGACGACCTGAAGGCCGCGGTGGTGCTCGAGGCTTCGCCCCGCAAGGTGCTGGCGGTGTTGCAGTCGGGCGACACCATCACCATCACCGGCGACGGCCTGAAGCCCGTCACCTCGGGCCTGGCGCCCAAGGCCGACCCGAAGGTGCAGATCCGCCCGGGCGCCATCGTGCGCGCGATGAAGACCGACAAGGGCGACTGGACGCTCACCCAGCAGCCCGAGGTGGAGGGCGCCTTCGTCGCCACCGAGCCCGCCACCGGAGCCATCCGCGCGCTGGTGGGCGGCTTCGACTACGGCAAGAACAAGTTCAACCACGTGATCCAGGCCTGGCGCCAGCCGGGCTCCAGCTTCAAGCCGTTCATCTATTCGAGCGCGATCGAGAAGGGCTTCAACGGCGCCACCGTGGTCAACGACGCGCCCCTGTTCTTCGACGCCGGCACCACCGGCAGCCAGCCGTGGGAGCCGAAGAACTACGACGGCAAGTTCGAAGGCCCGATGACGCTGCGCAACGCGCTGGCCAAGTCCAAGAACATGGTGTCGATCCGCATCCTGCAGTCGGTGGGACCGGCCTACGCGCAGCAGTGGATCTCGCGCTTCGGCTTCGACCCCGAGAAGCACCCGCCCTACCTCACGATGGCGCTGGGCTCGGGCTCGGTCACGCCGATCCAGATGTCCACCGCGTACGGCGTGTTCGCCACGGGCGGCTACCGCGTCAACCCCGTCCTCATCCTGCGGGTGACCGATTCGCGCGGCAAGGTGCTGCACGAGGAGCACCCCAAGCCGTTCACCGACGACATGCGCGCCATCGAGCCGCGCAACGCGTTCATGATCGAGTCGCTGCTTTATACGGTCGCCCACAACGGCACCGCCGCCCGGGCGGGTTCCACGCTGAAGCGCGCCGACGTGTACGGCAAGACCGGCACCACCAACGACTCGATGGACGCGTGGTTCTGCGGCTTCCAGCCGTCGCTGGCCGCCGTGGTGTGGATCGGCTACGACAACCCGCGCAAGCTGGGCGACCGCGAGACCGGCGGCGGCCTGGCGCTGCCGGTGTGGATCGAGTTCATGCAGACCGCGTTGAAGGACGTGCCGCAGGAGCCGCTCACCCCGCCCGAAGGCGTGATGAACGTCAACGGCGAGTGGTACTACAACGAGTTCGGGCCCGCCAGCGGGGTGAGCGGACTCGGGCTGGACGACAAGGCGCCGCAGTCGACCGACGACGAGAAGAAGAGCATCCTGGATCTCTTCAAGACCGGCAACTGACCGGCCTTCCGGACCGTGGCCAGCGCGAGGGTTTCGTCAGGCGGGCGCGAAGCGCAGCGCCTGGCCGCCCTGCCGGCTGGCCTCCTCGGACAGCCGGGCGAAGAACTCCACGCCGTCGCGGGTGTCGCGCCACGCGCCGCCGTCCAGCTTGAAGTGGAAGCCGCCGTTGCGCGCCGCCAGCCAGATCTCGTGCAGCGGCGGCTGCTTGTTGACCACGATCTTGCTGCGGTCGGGGAACTCGAGCTCCACCAGGCTGCCGGCGCGATGGGTGTCGATATCGACGACGCCCTGCTGCAGCCAGTCGTCGCACTGGCGCTCGATGGCGGCCAGCAGGCGCTCGGCCGCGGCCTGGTACTCGGTGTCTTGCAGCGTCGGGGTCGACATGGTCGATAGAATCCGTGGATGAATGAAAGCCAGGGTTCGAGTTTAGCGGGGCGTCGCGCCCCTGCGCCCCGTGCAGTCTTGGGCGGTGCGCTGGCCCTCGCGTTCGCCGTTGTCCTGGCGGGCTGCGGCCAGAAGGGCCCGCTGTTCCTGCCGGACCCGGGCGGCCCGGCGGCACGGCCCGCGGCCAGCGCGGCCAGCGCGGCCAGCGCGGCCAGCGCGCCCAGCGCGCCCAGCGCGCCCAGCGCGAACTGTGTCGCGAAATGCGCCGCGAGTTGCCGCTTTTGGCGAGTTCCTCGAAGTCAAGGCGGTGCTGGGCTACGCGGCCAAGCCGGCCTGATCAGGCGCGCGGTCGGCCCGGGTTCAGCCCGCGGCCGGCCAGCGCACGCTGACCGCCAGGCC
>JACMOG010000818.1 GCA_014378125.1 Vitreoscilla sp.
ACCCGCAGGCGGAAGGCTTCGGCCAGTTCGCCGGCATGATCCGCACCGAGCTGATCGTGCAGTCCGGCGAGCAGCAGGGCTACGTCGCCTTCGACGTGGTCTACACGCCGCAGGTGCCGGCCACGTGGAGCGGCGCGGTGCGCGACGAGCTGCGCGACGGCTCGCTGGAATTCATGCTGGGCGCGAACGTGACGCAACCGGGCCGCTACGTCATCACCGGCCGCGTCGACGACGCCAGCGGCAAGCCGCTGGCGCTGGTGACCTTCAACGGCGAACTCGGCGCCGGCGCGCAGCAGGTGCCGCTGCAGGTGTACGGCCGCCTGGTGCGCGACCAGAAGCCGGCGTTCCCGCTCGTGCTGCACGACGTGGAGGGTTTCCTCCTGCGGCCCGACGCCTATCCCGACCGCGCATTGATGCCGTCGCGTGACGGCCCGGTGGCCACGTCGCGCCGGTACGCGCTGGTGCAGTTCTCCGACGCCGCGTTCTCGAGCGACGAGACGCAGCGCTACCTGGCTGAATACGGCAAGGACGTGACCCAGGCGCAGCAGCAGGTGGGTCAGTTGCAGGCGCCGGCGGCAGGGCCCTGAGAACATCGCGCGCTTCACGTCCGGTTGACACGATGCAACGGTCGACTTGCATGTCAGGTCGACGCAACCGCAGGCGATGGCCGACGCGAAGGTGTTCCAGCACGCCACCGAGGCGTGCATGGACGGACGCGGCTACACGGTGCGTTGAGGCCACCTCGACCGCTGCCTGGCTCAATGCCAGCCGCGGTGCCAGCCGTGCTCCGGATGGTGCCAGCCCCAGCCGTACTGGGCGTGGTATTCCCAGCCCCAGCCCGGGCCCGGCGACACGTAGGTGGGCGCCACGTAGACCACGCCCGCGGGCGCCACGTAACCACCACCGCCGCCGCCGTAATAGGGGCGGGCCGGCGCCACGATGCAGCCGGTCATGGAGGCCAGCGCGATGCCGGCCACGGCGAGTGCAATTGCGTTTCTCATGTTCATTCCTTGTCGGTTTGTCGAGATCTCGCCACCGTTGGGTGGCTCTGTATGGATGTGCTGGCAAGACGCGCACCCTGTGCCTCGACAACGGCCCCGTCGACCCATGCGTTGACGCCGACACGGGGCCACGGTCGAGCATGGAGGCCGTCTTTACGTCCTGCACCTATGAGCAGCTCGACAGCGGTTTACGCGGCTTTGCAATCAGAAACCCGATGTTTGTCATCGATCGATGACAAGCGGCGTTGAATGAAGCAGGGCGGCACCGATGCAGCCTTTCAGGAGACCCGAATGAACTCGAATCGAAAGCTCGTGCGCTGGGGCGCGTTGGCCGTCCTGGTGACGCTGATGAGCGGTTGTTGCATCGCGCCCTGGGGCGGCCGCTACTATGGCGGCGGGGGGCACTACCAGGGTGGCGGCTACGGCGGCCCGCAAGGCGGCTACGGCGACCATGGCGGCGGCGGCTGGCGCCATTGAGCGGCCGTGTGACGCGCGGCGCCGAATGACGGACGCCGCGTGAGACGAAGAAGGCCGCATCCGCGGCCTCCAGTCGTTGTTGCGCGCCGCGGCGCGGCAAGCGGGTCAGTGCAGGTTGTTGCGCCCGCGACCTTTGACGCCGCCGGGTGGCGTGGCGGCGGCCTTCGCATCGACGTTGCGCAGGATGTCCTTGCCGCTGATGCCGGCGAACAGCGCGGCCGCGCGCACTTTGATCTCGAGCAGTTCGCTCGCGCTGACCGAGTACTGTCCGGTGACCTTGTTGACGTCGACCTTGAACTCGACGTCCTTGCCGTTGTTCGACAGCGTGCCCACGGTGAATGCGTAGTCGTCGTTGTCGGCCGGCAGTCCACGGCCCTCGAGGTCGTAATCCTCGTACTCGATCCGATAGATTTCCCCGCTCGCCAAGTCGAGCAGGCCGGTCGAGTCGATGATGTCTTCGCTCAGTTCATCGGAAATCTTGATCGGCACCTTCAAGTCCACGGGCTTACCTCTTCTCTTTCTTGAAAACGCGATTTTCTCACGTTCAGGCGTCGCTGCGCACAGTGGCGCGCACCAGCCGCCCGAAGGTGAGCCCCTGCACGAGGATGGAGAACGCCACCACGCAGTAGGTGAGCGCGATCAGCGTCTCACGCCAGGGGCCCGGGGGTATCGACAGCGCCAGGGCAATGGAGATGCCGCCGCGCAGCCCGCCCCAGGTGAGCACGCCCGCCGCGCCCGCGGGCAGGCGGAACGCGCGCCGCGCGAGCGCCACCGGCAGTCCCACGGTGAGCCAGCGCGCGCCCAGCGTGATCGCCACGGTCGCCGCGCCGGCGAGGAAGGCCGCGCCTGCCGCCAGCGGGAAGTGGATCGTGATCACTTCCATGCCCACCAGCACGAACAGCACCGCGTTGAGGACGTCGTCGAGCAGTTCCCAGAACAGGCCCACCTGGTGGCGCGTGACGTCCGACGGCACCGCGTCGTGCGACTTGCTGCCCACGATCAGTCCGGCCACCACCATGGCCAGCGGCCCGGACACGTGAAGGTGGTTGGCCAGCGCGTAGCCGCCCACCACCGCGGCCAGCGTCAGCAGCACCTCCACCTGGTAGTGGTCGATGCTGCGCAGCAGCCACGAGGTGCCGGCGCCCAGCGCCCAGCCGAACAGCAGCCCGCCGCCGGCCTCCTGCAGCAGCAGCGCGCCGGCGTGCGACACGGTAGGCGTGCCGCCGTCCAGCGTCATGCCCAGCAACAGCGTGGAGATGGCCACGCCCACGCCCCCGTTGAAGAGGCTCTCGCCGGCGATCACCACCTCGAGGTTGCGCGGCGCCCCGGCCGACTTCAGGATGCCGATGACCGCGATCGGGTCGGTGGGCGAGATCAGCGCGCCGAACAGCAGGCACTCGAGCAGCGGCACCGGCAGGCCCACCCATCCGATCACGAACCACAGCGCCACGCCCACCACGGCGGTGGACACGGCCGTGCCGACGAAGGCCAGCACCGCTACCTGCCAGCGGTACTCGCGCAGCGAGCGCACGTCCACGTGCAGCGCCCCGGCGAACAGCAGCAGCGAGAGCATGCCTTGCATCAGCAGCTCGGAGAAATCGATCGACTGGATCAGCCCCTGCTCGCGCGCATGCAGGCCGGTGGCGATGCCCACGGCGTCGAGGGCCACCAGCGCGAGCGACAGCACCAGCGACGTGGCCATCACGCCGATGGTGGTGGGCAGCTTCAGCCAGCGCTGGTTGACGTACGACAGCAGCGCCGTGAGGACGAGCAGCGACGCCGCGATGTCGAGCACGCGCTACTCCGGGCGGGCGTTCAAGAGCCCGCCACCTTCATCGGCGACAGCAGCACCGAGCCCACCGTCTTCGCGCCGTAGTTGTAGGTGTCGGCGCCGATGGCCTGGATGCCCATCAGCATCGACCGCAGGTGGCCGGCGATGGTCCCCTCCTCCACCGGGTGCACGATGCGGCCGTTCTCCACCCAGAAGCCCGCGGCCCCGCGCGAGTAGTCGCCGGTGACGTAGTTGACGCCCTGCCCCATCAGCTCGATGACGAACAGGCCGCGATCGAGCTTGCGCAGCATGGCGGGCAGGTCGTCCCCCGGCTGCGTGCGGCGGTGGGTCATGCGCAGGTTCTGCGAGCCGCCGGCGTGGCCGGTGGTCTTCATGCCCAGCTTGCGCGCCGAGTAGCTGGAGAGGAAATAGCCCTGCACCTCGCCGGCGCTGACCACGTCGCGCGCCTTCGTGCGCACGCCCTCGTCGTCGAACGGCGCGCTGCCCTTGCCTTTGGGCTCGTGCGGGAACTCGAAGACGTCGATGTCCTTGGGAAACACCGCGGTGCCCAGGCTGTCCTGCAGGAAGCTCGCCTTGCGGTACAGCGCGCCGCCGCTGACGCCCTGCACGAACCCGCCCAGCAGGCCGGCGGCCAGGCTCGATTCGAACAGGATCGGCACCTCGCAGGTGGCCACCTTGCGCGACTTCAGGCGCGACAGCGCGCGCTCGGCCGCGTAACGGCCCACGGCCTCGGGTGCGGACATGTCGTCGGCGCTGCGCATCGACGTGTACCAGTGGTCGCGCTGCATGCCGCCGCCCTTGCCGGCGATCGGCGCGACCAACGGGGATTGGGGGGGGCCCGGGAAGCCGCCGCGAAAGCCGCGGCTGTTGCCGGTCCAGAAATGCGACTGCTGGGCCGAGACGCCGGCGCCTTCGGAGTTGGTGATGCGACGGTCGGTGGCGAACGCCGCGTCCTCGCAGCGCTTGGCCAGCTCGGTGGCCTGCGCCACGTCGACGTTCCAGGGATGGAACAGGTCGAGGTCGACGCCCGCCTCGGCCGGCGTGGCCATGTCGTCGGCGTCGGGCAGGCCGGCGGCGGGGTCTTCGGCGGTGAAGCGCGCGATGTCGTAGGCGGCGCGAACCGTCTGTTGCAGGGCCTTGGCCGAGAAGTCGGACGTGCTGGCATTGCCGCGGCGCTGGCCGATGTAGACCGCCACGCCCACCGACTTGTCGCGGTTGCGCTCCACGTTCTCGACCTCGCCCTTGCGCACCGACACCGACAGGCCGGTGCCCTCGGAAACCTCGGCGGCAGCGTCGCTGGCGCCCGTGGCCTTGGCGATCCTCAGGACGTCTTCGATGATCTGCTGGAATTGCCCCGGTTCGAAGGCAAACCCTTCATTTTTCGTGACGGCCATCGGCTTTTCCTTGCTTTGTGTTGTGGGAGCGAGAACGCCCAGAGTGGCGGACCGCATCAATTGCAGGACAATCCGGGTCATCATAGCGATCCCAGAGAGCCCGTCGAACCATGCCCCGTGAGCCCAAGCACGCCTCCACCCGCCAGGTGGAGGAGATCGACGCCGAGATGGACGACCTGCCTCTCAGCAAGCGCCAGGCCGCCATCGACGGCATCACGCCGAGCCGCAACGAGCTCAAGAAGCAGATGCAGGATCTGCAGGAGCTCGGCGAGGCCCTGGCCACGCTGCCCCCCGATCGCCTCGACAAGCTGGCCATCGAAGAGCGCCTGCGCGACGCCATCGACGAGCTGCGCCGTACCCGCTCCTTCGAGGGCAAGCGGCGCCAGGTGCAGTACATCGGCAAGCTGATGAAGCACGAGAACCCCGAGCCGCTGCGCGAGGCCGTCGCCTCGTACCGCGTGGGCAGCGCCACCGACACGCTCACGCTGCACCAGGCCGAGTACTGGCGCGACCAGCTGCTGCTCACCGACGACGCGCTGGCCGGCTGGGTGAAGGAGCATCCCGCCACCGACGTGCAGCAGCTGCGCAGCCTCGTGCGCGCCGCGCGCAAGGAGAAGCTCGAGCCCGGCGCGCGCCATGGCCGCGCGTACCGCGACCTGTTCAAGGTGGTCAAGGAGCACATGCAATCCATCCCCGGCGCGGACGGGGAAGACGCCGAGTCCGACCCGTCCCACGATGACTGAGGCCGCCGGCCCGGCCCTCGACACGGTGCGCATCGGGCTCGTCTCGATCAGCGACCGGGCGTCCGCGGGCGTCTACGAGGACAAGGGCCTGCCCTCGCTGCGCGACTGGCTGTCGCGCGCCGTCAAGAACCCGGTGGCGTGGGAGCAGCGGCTCATCGCCGACGGCGCCCCCACCATCAGCGCCACGCTGCGGGCGCTGGTGGACGACGCCGGCTGCCACCTGGTGCTCACCACCGGCGGCACCGGCCCCGCGGCCCGCGACGTCACGCCCGAGGCCACGCTGGCCGTGGCCGACCGCGAGATGCCCGGCTTCGGCGAGCAGATGCGCCAGATCGGCCTGCGCTTCGTTCCCACCGCCATCCTGTCGCGCCAGGTGGGTGTCATCCGCGGTCGGGCGCTCATCCTGAACCTGCCCGGCCAGCCCAAGGCCATCGCCGAGACGCTGCAGGGCCTGCCCGACCTGGCGCCGCCGGTGCCGGGCATCTTCGCCGCGGTGCCCTATTGCATCGACCTGGTGGGTGGCCCCTACATCGAGACCGATCCCGGCCTGTGCAAGGCCTTCCGTCCCAAGTCGGCCCAGCGCGCCCCCTCCGGCGCGGCCTGACCATTTCCCACGCCTCCTCCTGACTCGGGTGACCATGCCACTGACGTTCCGTCGATCGAACCCGCGTCCCACGTTGCTGGCGGCCCTGTGCGCCGCGGCGCTCCTGCCGGCCGCCGTGGCTGCCCCGGCGCCCGCCACGGCCACGCCGCCGGGCATGCTGCTGCCCTACACGGTGACCGCGCACGACACGCTGATCGGCCTGAACCGCACGCTGTTCTCCGCGCCCGGGGCCTGGAAGGAGGTCTCGCGGCTGAACCACCTGCCCGACTCCGACCGCATCAAGCCGGGGCAGGTGCTGATGGTGCCGGCCGAGTACCTGCACAGCAAGGTCGTGCCGGCGCAGCTGCTGAGTGCCTTCGGCGACGTGCGCATCGGCGACAGGCCGGCCGCCAGCGGCGCGCTGCTGGACGTGGGCCAGAGCATCCGCACCGGCGATTCGAGCACGGCCATCGTGCAGCTGGCCGACGGCTCGCACGTGAAGCTGGCGCCCGACACCGAGGGCCGGCTCGACGAACAGCGCCGCTTCCAGATCAAGGCCACGGCCGCGGCCATCGACGACGGCCTCGTGGCGGCCTCGCTGCGCCTGCTCAGCGGCAGCGTGGAGGTGTTCGCCAGCAAGGTGTTGCGCGCGCGTCCGCTGGAGGTGAGCACGCCCACCGCCGTGATCGGCGTTCGAGGCACCGTCTATCGCGTGCGCAACGACGTCACGCCGGCCAGCGGCGGCGCCGCGGCGATCAACGTGTCGGCCACCCAGGTGCTCGAGGGCCAGGTGCACGCCCAGGTGGGCAGCTGCGCCGGGCAGTCGGCCGTGGTGCCCC
>JACMOG010000819.1 GCA_014378125.1 Vitreoscilla sp.
AGCGGGCGAGTGGCCGTCTCGGCCTGCACGCCGATCGGGCCGGCCAGGAAGTCGACGTCGATGAAGTCGTCGTCCGGGGACGTCCAGCGCTCGCGCCGGAACGGGGGCTCGTCGCCGACGGTGGCGCGCGAGAACAGCGAGGGCCAGATGGTCTGCAGGTGGCCGCCCGGCAGCCACCACGGGGCGCGGTGCGAGGCGAAGGCAGCGGCTGTGAAGGAAGGCATGACGGCGGACAGGGTGGTGCTCGACATAGGGAGATGCTCGCCCCGAGCAAGGCATATGCCCGGGAGGCGCTCTCCTCAGTGGAGCACGGAAGGGGTATCGATGATCTCGGGAATCTCGTCGGGGGCGCCCGGGCTGGCGTGGTGCGCCACCATGCGCCAGTCTTCGCCCGTCTTCACGTAGACGTTGGTGGCGACGATCCAGCCGGTGCGCGGTCCGTCGGAGGTGACCACGTCGATGCGCTCGAGCACGCTGTGCACCGCGCTTCCCATGGCGTGCACGCGCTTGACGTGCTCGGGGTGGACCGCGATGGTGCCGTTGGAGAAGATGGCCTCGAACGCCGCGCGCACCGCCTGCGGGCCCACCACGCGCGTGCCGCCGGGGTGCACGCACACCACGTCGTCGTCGTCCGACCAGACGGCCATGAGGCGCTCCAGGTCGCCGTCGCGCACCGCCTCGTAGAACTGGGCTTCGGCGTCCTCGGGGGAGGCCATGAGCGCGGCCGTGCGGGCTTTGGGGTTGGGCATGCGACGAGTCCGGTGGATCAGTTGAACACCACGGTCTTGCGTCCGTTGCGCAACACCCGATGCTCCACATGCCAGCGCACCGCGCGCGCCAGCACGACGCACTCGACGTCGCGCCCGATCGCCGTGATGTCCTCCGGCGTGAGGGTGTGGTCCACGCGCTCGACGTCCTGCTCGATGATCGGGCCCTCGTCCAGGTCGGCGGTGACGTAATGCGCGGTGGCGCCGATCAGCTTCACGCCGCGGTCGTGCGCCTGGTAGTACGGCTTGGCGCCCTTGAAGCTGGGCAGGAAGCTGTGGTGGATGTTGATGGCGCGGTTGTCGAGCGCGGCGCACAGCTCGGGCGACAGGATCTGCATGTAGCGCGCCAGCACCACCAGGTCGACGCCGTGTTCCTCGACGAGGGCCTGCACCGCCTGCTCCTGCGCGCGCTTGGCCTCGGCGCTGGCGCCCGGGGCCAGCGGCAGGTGGTGGAACGGCAGGCCGTAGCTGGCGGCCAGGTCGGCGAACGTGGTGTGGTTGGACACGATGGCCGGGATGTCGATCTCCAACTGGCCGCTGTGCCAGCGGAACAGCAGGTCGTTCAGGCAGTGGCCGTGCTGGCTCACCATCAGCAGCACGCGCGGGCGGCGGGCCAGCGAATGCAGCTGCGATTCCATCTCGAACTGCTGCGTGACGTTGGACAGCATGCGGTCGAGCGTGGCGGCGTCGGCGAGCTGCGTCGGAGCCTCGAAATGCACGCGCATGAAGAAGCGGCCGGTGGCGCCAGGGCCGATCAGGTCGCCGAACTGCTGCGAATCGATGATGTTGCAGCCGGCCTGGAACAGCAGTCCGGAGACGGCGTGGACGATGCCCTTGGTGTCGCGGCACGACAACCGGAGAATGAATTCGCGCTCGCGAGAAGGGGAGGCCTGCATACTGTGCATTGTAAGGAGGGCCCGCTGCTGTCGGGCACGCGAGTTGCCAAACCGCCCTGCGCCAACCGGCTTCTCCGTCGACGTCAACACAAGAAGAACTCCATGCCCCCCGTTCCCTCGTTTCTTGTCCGCATCGCCAGCGGCTGCGCGTTCGCGCTCCTGGCCGCGTGCAGCTCCCTGCCGACGATCGCGCCCGACAACGCCGAGGCCGCGGGCACCGGGGACGTGCGCATCGATGGCGCGCACGGCCCGTTGTCGCCGGCCGCCCGGAAACGCGTGCTGGCGAAGCTGCAGGCCGCGGGCCAGGACACCGACATCTTCGAGCGCCACCTCGCGTACGAACAGGAGATCGTGGGCTCGCCGCTGTCGGCCGGCAACCGGGTGACGCTGCTGCAGGACGGCCCGTCCACCTACCAGGCGCTGTACGCGGCGATGGCCGGCGCGAAGAACTCCATCGACATGGAGAGCTACATCTTCGAGGACGACGAGGTGGGCCAGCGCTTCGCCAAGGAGCTGAAGGCGGCCGTGGCCCGCGGCGTCGTCGTCAACCTCATCTACGACGGGGTGGGCTCGCTCGGCACGCCCAAGGCGTTCTTCGACGACCTGGCGGCCAACGGCGTCAACGAGCTGCAGTTCAACCCGATCGATCCGCTCAAGGCCAAGGCCGGTTGGGACGTGAACTCGCGCGACCACCGCAAGCTCACCATCATCGACGGCCGCACCGTCTTCGTGGGCGGCATCAACATCAGCAGCGTCTACTCGGGCGGCTCGTTCAGCCAGCACTCGAAGGAGCGTCCGGGCCACGGCTCCAAGGTGCCGTGGCGCGACACCGACCTGCAGATCGACGGCCCGGTGGTGGCCGACTTCCAGAAGCTGTTCATGGACACCTGGGCGCGCCAGAAGGGCAAGCCGATGGCCAGCGCCGACTACTTTCCCGACGTGGGCCGCCAGGGCGACGTCGTCGTCCGCGCGATCGGCGGCACGTCCACCGAGCCCTACAGCCAGATCTACGCGACGCTCGTCTCGGCCATCCGCAGCTCGTCGACGTCGATCCTGCTGGCCAACGCCTATTTCGATCCCGACCCGCAGCTGATCGGCGCCATCGAGGACGCGGCCCGGCGCGGCGTCGACGTGCAGATCCTGCTGCCGAGCGTCAGCGACTCGTGGCTGGTGATGAGCGCGGGCCGGCGCCACTACGGCGACCTGCTGGAGGCGGGCGTGAAGATCTACGAGCGCCAGGGCGCGCTGCTGCACGCCAAGACCACGCTGATCGACGGCGTGTGGAGCGCGGTCGGCTCCACCAACCTCGACTGGCGCAGCTTCCTGCACAACGACGAGATCGACGCCATCGTGCTGAGCCAGAGCTTCGGCGACCAGATGCGCGCGGCGTTCCAGGCCGACCTGGCGCTGTCGCAGCCGGTGACGATGGCGCAATGGTCGCACCGCGGGCTTGTGAAGCGCGTGCAGGAAATCACCGCAGGGATGTGGGAATATTGGCTATGAACTCGCAACCACGCTTCGCTAACCGACCGTTGAAGCCGGCACTCGTCCTCTGCGCGCTGCTTACGTGCGCGGGTGTCGCCCGCGCGCAGGACGCCGCGTCGCTGCACGCGCGCTTCGACGCGCTGCAGGACAAGCTGGCGCACAACCCGTACGGGCGCCCGCTGGTGCTGCAGTCCACGCAGAGCTCCGACCACCTCGAGGGCGAGGTCTATGCCCGCGTCGACCAGCCCTACGCCATGGTGCAGAAGGCGCTCGACGGCCCGCAGAACTGGTGCGGCATCCTCATCCTGCACCTCAACGTGAAGATGTGCCACGCGCAGGCCGCGGGCCTCGACATGGCGCTGGGCCGCAAGTACGACCAGCCGGTGGACGACGCGTACAAGCTGCACTTCGACTACAAGTCGGCGGTCAACGGCGCCGACTACCTGAAGACCGAGCTGACCTCGGGCGACGGCCCGCTGGGCACCAGGGACTACCGCATCGCCGTGGAGGCCGCGCCGCTAGCCGCCGCCCACACGATGCTGCACATGAGCTACGCCTACGGCTTCGGCTTCACCGCGCGCGTGGCGATGAACGCCTACCTTGCGACGGCCGGCAGCGACAAGGTGGGCTTCAGCGTCGCGGGCAAGGACAACGACGGCAAGCCTACCTACGTGGGCGGCGTCCGCGGCCTGGTCGAGCGCAACACCATGCGCTACTACCTGGCCATCGACGACTACGTCGCCGCCCCGGCTCCGGCGCAGCTCGAGCAGCGCCTGAACGCCTGGTTCGACGCCACGGAGCGCTATCCGCGCCAGCTGCACGAGATGGAGAAGAACGACTACCTGACGATGAAGCGCGACGAGGCGAAGCGCTAGGAGCCTGCGAACGAGCGCGTCACGACCACTCTTCCACGGGGTTTGGCGTCACTTCAACTCGTAGGCGAACGTCCGCACCGTCATGCCGCCACCCAGCATGCCGCGGCACAGCGGCTCCACGGGGCGTTGTACAGCTCCAGCTCGTGCCCTGTCCAGGTCCAGAAGGCGTCGTCGCCGCAGTCGTTCTCCGCGCGGCCCTTGCCGATGGAGCGCAGCGATCCGCCGCCGCCTTCCCATTGCACGTTCATGGCCAGCGGCTGCGAGGAGCCGTCGGCCTGGGGAAACGCCAGGCGCCTGGCCGCAGGGCGGCCGGTCGTCCACGAGCCACGCGGCGTAGGCCGACTGGAACGCGCCGCGCTGGCACTCGCGCAGCACGATCACCTGGTCGTCGGAGACGCGATGGATGGCCACGTCGGCGCCGTCGACTCCTTCCTTCAGCGGCGCGTTGCAGTCCGCGCCGAGGGACGGCAGCACCAGCTTGAGCAACGCCGGATCGGTGGACTTGAGCGCGAAGTTGGGCGCCGGGTGCGGATGCAGCGCCGGCAGCGCGTCCGGCACGCCGCGTTCGTCGTGCGCGCCCTTGCGCACCAGCGCGCCGCGCGTGCCCACGCGACCCTGCAGGTCGTCCATCTTCAGCAGCGCCGCCTTGAGCCCGTTGAGCGACAGCGTGTAGCGCTCGGTTTCGAATCCGACCGTGATGTCCTGGCGTTCCAGCAGGCTTGGCAGGACGCGCGCGAAGCCCGCGACGTCCAGGTCGCCATCCAGCGGGGCGCTCACGCGGACGTGGTCGGCGACCAGGAGGCGGAACGGCCCGGTGCGCGCGCCCTGCGGCGTCTCCACCTTGAGGCGTGCGCGCACGGGCGTGCCCGCGCCCGCCTCGCGGGCGATCCACAACATCACCGGCTGCGACGCGCTGCCCTCGGCGCGAAAGCCCGCCGCCTCGCAGCCGCCGGCGTTGTCGCAGCTGACGATCCAGTCCTTGAACACGAACACCTCCGCACGCGCCGGGGCGGCGAAGCCGACGAGGGCCGCGGCGGCCAGGGGCAGGAACCGGCGAAGCGGGGACATGAGCGCAGGCATGGGCATCTGATGAGAGTGGCCAGGGCCGCAGCCTAACCCAACCCTGGCGACGACTTGCGACAATGGCGCGATGAACCCGCCCCGCCGCGCCGGACGCCGCCCATGACCATCGCCCCCTACCTGCGTGAGATCGGCCGTGGCAAGGACGGCGCGCGCTCGCTCACGCGCGAACAGGCCACCGACCTGATGGCCCGGCTGCTCGACGGCCAGGTGAGCGACGTCGAGGCCGGCGCGTTCGCCATCGCCATGCGCATCAAGGGCGAGACGCCCGAGGAGCTGGCCGGCTTCATGGACGCGGTGGCCCCGCGCCTGCTGCCGATGCCCGCGCCGCCGGCCGCGGGCGCCGTGGTGCTGCCGTCGTACAACGGGGCGCGCAAGCTGCCCAACCTCGTGCCGCTGCTGGCGCTGCAACTGGCGCGGGGGGGCCTGCCGGTGCTGGTGCACGGGCTGGAGGAAGACCCGGGCCGCGTCACCACCGCCGCCGTCTTCACCGCGCTGGGCCTGCCGCCGGTGCGCGACGCCACCGGCGTGGCCGCGCGCTGGGCCGCCGGCGCGCCGGCCTTCATCGCCACCGACGACCTGCACCCGTCGCTGGCCCGCGTGCTGGGGCTGCGCCGCCTCATCGGGCTGCGCAACCCGGCGCACTCGCTGGCCAAGCTGCTGCCCGCGCTGGGGCTGCAGCGCAACGTGGCGCGGGTGGTCAACCACACGCATCCCGAATACGCCGCCAGCCTGGGCGAGTTCCTCGCGCTCACGCGCGCCACGGCGCTGCTGATGCGCGGCACCGAGGGCGAGCCGGTGGCCGACGCGCGGCGCTGCCCGAAGCTCACCGCGTTCCTGGACGGCGTGGAGCAGCCGGCGCTGTCGGTGCCCGCGCAGGCGGGCTCGCTGGCGACGTTGCCGGAACTGCCGACGGCCATCGATCCGGTGTCGACCGCCACCTACATCGGCGAGGTGATGGCCGGCGCGAAGCCGCTGCCCGCCCCGATCGCCACCCAGATGATGGCGTTGCGCGCGCTCGCGGACGCGGGACGCGCCTGAGACAGGAGCCTGCGCAGACGCCTACGCCGCGGGCAGGCTGACCCGGAAGGTCGAGCCCACGCCCAGCACGCTCTGCACGGTGATGCGACCGCCCATCAGCTGGGTGTGCGACTGCGACAGCGCCAGGCCGAGGCCGGCGCCCGAGATGCCCGAGGACTCGCGCCCGAGCCGGTTGAACGGCTGGAACAGCCGTGCCCGGTCGCTCGGACTGATGCCGTGGCCCGAGTCCTCCACCTCGATCAGCCATTCGTCGGCGTCGGCGTGCGCGCGCAGCGTGACGTCGCCGCCCTTGCGGTTGTACTTGACGGCGTTGCTGAGCAGGTTGGTGATCACCTGGCGCAGGCGCGTGGGATCGGCACGCACCACGGCCCTGCCGTGCGACAGCGCGGTGCCGGCGTCGGGATCCTCGCAGTACACGCTCACGCCGGCGCCGTCGGCCTGCGGCCGGCACCACGCGGCACACGACTCGAGCAGCGGCGCCAGCGCCACGTTCTGCAGGTGGATGGGCAGGTGCGCGGCCTCGGCCAGCGACAGGTCGAGCAGGTCGCCGATCATCGCCAGCAGGTGGTCGCCCGCCTCGTGGATCATGCGCACCTGTTGGCGCTGCACCGGCATGCCGGAGAGCGCCGGATCGGTGCCCAGCAGTTGCGCGAAGCCCAGCACCGCGTTGAGCGGCGTGCGCAGCTCGTGGCTGATGCGCGAGAGGAACATCGTCTTGGCGCTGTTGGCGGCCTCGGCGGCGAGGCGGTCGCGCTGCGCCTGTTCCAGCTGGCGCAGCAGCGTCGCGTCGGTCTGCGTGCCGAACATGCGCGTGGGCTGGCCGTTGCGATCCCATTCGACGATGCGGCCACGCTCCTCGATCCAGCGCCAGTCGCCGTCGGCGGCGCGGGCGCGGTAGACGGTGCGGTACATCGGCTCGTCGCCGCGCAGGTGGGCGTTGAAGGCCTTGTCGATCAGCGGCCGGTCGTCGGGATGCACCACGCGATCCCAGTCGGCCTGGGTGTGGCCCAGCGTGTTGCGGGGGTAGCCGAGCAGGCGCTCGCCTTCGTCGATGTCGCCCAGCACGTCGGTCTGCAGGTTCCACTCCCACACGTAGGTGCCCGCCTCGTGCATGGCGGTGCGCTGCAGCGCCAGCGAGCCGGGCAGCGCGTGGCCGGCGTGTTCGATGAGGCCGGCCAGCAGCGCGGCGGCGGTATCGCGCGCCGGGGCCAGCCGGTCGCCCCATTCCTCCAGCGTCAGGCCGAAGGGCAACGGCGTGCGCAACTCCCCGACGCTGGTGCCCGAGTGGCTGCAGGCCCAGGCGGTCTGCACGGTGGGGGAGTCGAGCAAGATCGGCACCAAAACGGGCGGCCGCGCATGGATGGGCGGCATCGACAGGCTGCCGTCGGGCGGCTGCGGCCACAACCAGCATTCGGCCCCGATCAGCGAGGCCAACGCGCGCACCAGCGTGGCCAGCGCGTGGGCGTGGTCGCTGCGGCGGGCGTGGTCCAGCAGCGCGGCGTAGGCCAGCGCGCGCACTTGCTCCAGCGTGGGCGTGCCGGCGCCGGCGGCGTCAGCGGGCGGCGCCGGCGGGACCAGGCCGGCGCCCTGGCTCAATGGCCGGCCGCGATCTTGACGCCCGGCGCGAGCTCGTAGGTGGTGCCGCAGTACGCGCACCGGCCGCGGCCTTCATGGCTCAGGTCGATGAAGACCTTCGGATGGCTGCTCCACAGCGGCATCTTGGGATTGGGGCAGAAGACGACGCCGGGACCCTGCAGGTCGCTGGCGGTGACTTCGACGACGGACGACGCTTTTTCGGTCATTGCTTGCTCGATTCTCTGATTGATCTTGGTTCGTCGCTCACACGGCGGTCAGCCATGAGGCGTACTTCGGGTTGCGGCCGTTGACGATGTCGAAGAATGCGGTCTGGATCTTCTCGGTGAGCGGGCCGCGCGAGCCCGCGCCCAGCTCGATGCGATCGAGTTCGCGGATGGGCGTCACCTCGGCGGCGGTGCCGGTGAAGAACGCCTCGTCGGCGATGTAGACCTCGTCGCGGGTGATGCGCTTCTGCACCACCTGCAGCCCCAGGTCCTCGCAGATGGAGAACACGGTGTTGCGCGTGATGCCGTTGAGCGCGCCGGCCGACAGGTCGGGGGTGTGGACGACAGCGTTCTTGATCACGAAGATGTTCTCGCCCGCGCCTTCGGACACGAAGCCGGAGGCGTCGAGCAGCAGCGCCTCGTCGTAGCCGTCGTCCACGGCCTCGGTGTTGGCGAGGATGGAGTTGGTGTAGTTGGACACCGCCTTGGCCTGCGTCATCGTGATGTTGACGTGGTGGCGGGTGTAGCTGGAGGTCTTCACGCGGATGCCGCGCTTCAGGCCTTCCTCGCCCAGGTAGGCGCCCCAGGGCCAGGCTGCGACCATCAGGTGGATCGTGTTGCCCTTGGGCGAGACGCCCAGCTTCTCGGAGCCGATCCAGGTGAGCGGGCGCAGGTAGCCGCTATCGAGCTTGTTCTCGCGCACCACCGCGCGCTGGGCGTCCATCACGTCGTCGAGCGTGAACGGGATCTTCATGCGCAGGATCTTGGCCGAGTTGAACAGGCGTTCGGTGTGCTCGCGCAGGCGGAAGATGGCCGGACCGTTGACGGTGTTGTAGGCGCGCACGCCCTCGAACGCGCCGCAGCCGTAGTGCAGCGTGTGGGTGAGGACGTGGATCTTGGCGTCGCGCCATTCGACGAGCTTGCCGTCCATCCAGATCTTGCCGTCGCGGTCGTCCATGCCCATGGGAGTGCCTCGAGAAAAATGGGAGAAACCGGAATTCTACGAGCCCTGGGCCGGGCGCGTCCTGCAGAATCCCGGCAGTGATGTCGCCCGCCAACCTCCAGCTCGATCATTCCAGCCACCGCGGCACCGGCCCGCTGCCCCTGCGCCTGCTGGCCCACGACGTGGGCATCGCCGCCAACGTGGGCGCGCTGTTCCGCCTGGCCGACGCGCTGGGCGTGGCGCACGTGCACCTGTCGGGCACGTCGCCGGTGCCGCCCGACCCGAAGATCCGCAAGGCCTCGCGCGCGGCCGATCGGCATGTGGCCTGGTCGTATTCGGTCGATCCGCTCGAGACGGTCGAGGCGCTGAAGGCCGCCGGCTGGCGCCTGGTCAGCCTGGAGCTGAGCACGCAGAGCATTCCCGTCGACACGCTGGCCGTGGCGCCGGACGACCGCGTCTGCCTGGTGCTGGGCGCCGAGGACGCCGGCGTCAACCAGGCCCTGCTCGACGCCTCCGACGCGACCGTGCACATCCCGATGCGTGGCCACAACTCGTCGATGAACGTGGCCGCCGCGTGCGCCATCGCCGTCTACGAGATCGCGCGCAAGCTAGCCCGGTGATCGTTCCGTCCGGCTGACGAAGCCGGTGCCCAGCGCGTCGGCCCGGTCGCCCCGGCCTGCCCACACGTACTCCAGGGCGGGCACGTTGCCGTGGATGTCGGAGACGACGGCGAGGCGATGGTTCGTCATTCGGAGGGATGTCCTTGGCGTGCTGTCGGGCTAGCATACGCAGGCGCGGGCGCCTTGTGTTCCCGACACGTCTTCTCGAACCACCACCGGAGCTCGCATGCCCATCGATACCCACGTCCGCGTCGCCGCCTGGCTGCACATCGTCTTCGGCGCGCTGGCGGTGCTCACGCTGCTGTTCATCGGCATGTTCTTCGCCGTGTTCGGCGCGATCGCCGTGAGCACGTCCCAGGACGCGCAGGCGGCGGGCGTCCTCGCCTGGATCGGCAGCCTGGGTGCTGTCTTCCTGCTGTTCTTCATCGCCATCGGCGCGCTGCAGATCGCCGGCGGCGTGCTGCTGCTGCGGGGCAACCCCGCCGGCCGCGTCATCACCATCATCTTCAGCGTGCTGAGCCTGGTGAACATTCCCATCGGCACGATCGCCGGCGCCTACTCGCTGTGGGCGCTGCTGCGCGAAGTGCCGCAGCCGTCCGTGCCGATGCCTGCGCCGGTACAACCGGGCCACGTCAACACGTTCTGACGCGGCCAGATGCTGCCCGGGCCATCAGAGCCCGCGCAGCACCTCGATGGCCTCCTCGATGCGCTCGACCGCGTGGATGGTGAGCCCCTCGATCGGCTTCTTCGGCGCGTTGGCCTTGGGCACGATGGCCACCGAGAAGCCCAGCTTGGCGGCCTCCTTCAGCCGATCCTGGCCCCGCGGCGCCGGCCGCACCTCGCCCGCCAGGCCCACCTCGCCGAAAGCGAGAAAGCCGCGCGGCAACGCCCGATTGCGGATGGAGCTCTGGATGGCCAACAGTACCGCCAGGTCGGCCGCCGGCTCGCTGATGCGCACGCCACCCACGGCG